>NZ_JBLWMN010000013.1:0-91849 GCF_048380895.1 Halorubrum rarum
GCACCCGCACCTCACGCCTCCCCAGCCTCGTCAGGGGCGGTCGCCGAGCGGTTCCGGCGACCGCCCCTGACTCCCTCGCGCGATGCCGTTCGCGGCCTGGCGGCCGCTCACGGGCGCACGCCACCGCATGCGTTCTTTATAAGTAGCCATCGCCGCTACTCACGGCCATTTAAATAATCGATCGCGACCGGCGACCTGCAACACATACTCCCGAGATCGATCGCCACCGTCCCGATATCAGCACTCGGTTCTTATCAGAGGTGAAGAATTTCAGCGGAGCCCCACGAATTTAGTCGTGGGGTTTCTCTTCGAAGTTCTGTAACGAGTTTAAAACGCCCGTCGACGATCGTTCCGAACCGGCGCTCCTACGCTGCGTTGACGGCGTCACGGAGCGCGGTCGTGCGCTCGGTGACCTCGTCGGCGGCCGCCTCGACGGCGTCGAGGGGATCGCCGGTCTCGGCTTTCACGGTCAGGATCGGCTCCGTCTGTCCGCCGGACTGCTCGGGGTTGACGTCGTACGTCGCCGCGGCGACCTCGTCGGCCTCCAGCAGCGCACCCTTCAACACGTTCATGAACGTGTGGTCCTCGCCGGCGATCTCGATGCGGAGTTCCGTGTCGGTCTTCTCGATGACCCGCAGTTCCATACCGTGGATCCGCCCGAGCGGCGTTTCAACCTTTCGTCTCCGGGACTCTCGTGGCGGGGCGGTCGATCGCCGCCCGCTCCGATCGACCGATACCACGGAGCTCCGACCGATATCACGGAGGTCCGACCGAGACCGCGGACGCCCGGTCGAGGAAACCGGCAACGGGCGCGGGGCGGACAAAGTATACGGGTCTGCGCCCCCGTCTGTCGGACATGACCGATCTCGGGGGTGGTGGCGACGACTCCGATCGCGGGGGTGGTGGCGACGATCCCGATCGCGGCGGGGCGATCGAGCCTCCCGCGTGGTTCCGCGATGGGGCCGCGCTGACGGACGCCTCGGTGTACGACACGTTCGACGAGGAGTGGCCGGACGCGTGGGCGGCCGCGGCCGACCTCCTCGAGTGGGATCGCCCCTTCGAGCGGATTCTCGACGACTCGACGCCCCCGTTTTACGAGTGGTTTCCCGACGGCCGGCTCAACGCCGCGGTCAACTGCGTCGACCGTCACCTCGACGATCGGCGGAACCAGCTCGCGATCCGGTGGTTCGGCAAGCGCGGCGAGCGACGGTCGTACACGTACTTCGACCTCCATCGGGAGGTGAACGCCGTCGCGGCCGCGCTCCGCGATCTGGGCGTCGAGGAGGACGACGTCGTCACGCTCTATCTCCCGATGATCCCGGAGCTTCCGATCGCGATGCTGGCGTGTGCGCGCATCGGCGCGCCCCACAACGTCGTCTTCGCGGGCCTGTCGGCGGAGGCGCTCGCCACCCGGATCGACGCCGCGGACTCCGAGTTCCTGATCACGTGTGACGGCTACTACTGACGCGAGGACGCGTTCAACCAGAAGTCGAAGGCGGACAACGCCCGACTCCGGATCGACGGGGACCTCGCGGCGACGGTCGTCGTCGACCGGCTCGGAGACGCGCTCCACGTCCCGCTCGGCGACGACGAGTACGACTACGGCGACCTCGTCGACGCCCACGACGGAGCGAGCGTCGAGCCGGTCGCTCGGGACGCAACCGACCTCCTGTTCGTGATGTACACCTCGGGGACGACGGGCCGTCCGAAGGGCGTCGAACACGCGACGGGCGGCTACCTCGCGCACGTCGCGTGGACGACGAAACACGTCCTCGACGTGCGCCCGGACGACACGTACTGGTGTGCCGCCGACATCGGCTGGATCACGGGTCACTCGTACGGCGTGTACGGCCCCCTCGCGGCCGGCACGACGACGGTTCTCTACGAGGGATCGCCGGACTACCCCGACCGCGACCGCGTGTGGGACCTCATCGAGCGCAACGCCGTGAGCGTCTTCTACACGTCGCCGACCGCGGTTCGCTCCTTCATGAAGTGGGGCGCGGAGTACCCGGACGCACACGACCTCTCGTCGATCCGCCTGCTCGGGACGGTCGGCGAGGCGATCACGCCGAAGGCGTGGCACTGGTATCGCGAGCACGTCGGCGGCGGCACCGCGCCGGTGGTCGACACGTGGTGGCAGACCGAGACGGGCGCGATCACCATCGCGACGCTTCCCGGCGTCACACCGATGAAGCCGGGGAAGGTCGGCCCGCCGCTCCCCGGAATCGACGCCCGCGTCGTCGACGAGGCGGGCGCGCCGGTCGACCCCGGCGAGACGGGGTACCTGACGATCGGGAGGCCGTGGCCCGGCATGCTGCGCGGGCTCCGCGAGGGCGACGACCGATACCGGGGCGAGTACTGGATCGAAACCGACGACGGCTGGCGCTATCGGACGGGCGACGGCGCGACCGTCGACGAGGACGGCTACGTCACGATCCTCGGTCGCGTCGACGACGTGATCAACGTTCGGACCCGGCGGTTCAACACGACCGAACTGGAGTCGACGATAGTCGAGGTCGACGGGATAACGGAGGCGGCGGTCGTCGCCGGCGGCGACCCCGACGGAATCGGGGATACCGGCGGTATCGTCGCGTACGCCACGACTCGCGGGGACGTCGAGCCCGACGACCGACTCCGTGGGGCGATCGGTGACCACCTCGCGGTCGCCATCGGCGAGCTCGCACGACCGGACCGGACCGTGTTCACGCCGGAGCTCCCAAAGACCCGGTCGGGAAAGATCATGCGCCGCCTGCTCGAGGACATCGCGCAGGGCGAGGAGTTCGGCGACGTCAGCGCGCTCCGGAACCCCGAGGTCGTCGGCGAGATCCAGTCGACGGTTCACGGAGAGCGATGAGCGGCCGGCCCGGTTCGACCCGAGACGCGCTCGCGTCTCCATCCGTTTCGGAGCGATTCGAACTCACGAAACGATTCCGCGGATCGCCACCGCTCGCGTCCCGCTTACCTACCCACTCTCGATGGAATCAGTGGCCTCCTCTCACGGTACCGAGGCGATCCGAGAGCCGTCGAACGCGAAACGTTCTTGTTTCGGCTTGAAAACGATCTACGAAAGATGGGGAGAGACCTCACGCCGGCCGAGTACGACGCGCTGGTGGCGGCCGCCGAGACGTACCGGTCGGCGCTGGTCGTCCGGTTGGCCGGCGAGGTCGGGCTCCGGACCGGCGAGATCGCGCGGATCCGTCCGCGTCACGTTCGCGAGTCGTCGTCGACCTCGGGCGCGTACCTGATCGCTGTCCCCGAGGGTGACGGACGTGGGAACGGAGCGGCAGTCACGGACGACGGGGTGAGTGCGAGCGGCGAGGCGGTCGCGAACGGCGAGGCGGTCGCGAACGGCGAGGCGGTCGCGAACGGCGAGGCGGTCGCGAACGACGAGGCGGTCACCGACGACGAGTCGGTCGCGAACGTGGACGGCCACGAACCGATAGACCGCGAGGCGTATCTGCCCGCGTCGGTGGCGTCCGAACTCCGCCGATACGCGGACGCGAACGACCTCGGTGACGGCGATCGGTTCGTCGATGTCACCCCGCGTCGCATCCAGATGCTGGTGCGCGAAACGGCGGACCGCGCGACCGACCGCCTCGACGACGCGGACCTGACCGCGGTGACGCCACGGGACCTCCGACGATTCTCCGCGCGACGACTCCTCGTTGACCGCGGCGTCGATACGCACGTCGTCCGTGAAACGGGCGGATGGGGGTCGCTGGACGCGCTGGACACGCATCTCGATCCGCTCGACGGCGAGGCGATCGCGGCGGCGGTCGTCGGAACGGACGAATCCTCGGCTTCGCCCCGCGACCCGGTCGTCGTCGAGGCGTTCGAGGCGATCGTCGACGCCGCCGACCGCGAGACGCTGTTCGCGTCGGTGGTCGACCGACTGACCGACGCCGGTCGGTGGTCGCTCGCGTGGGTGATCGACGGACCGACCCTGGCTGGAACCGGGAGCGTCGAAGCCGTCGCCGGGGCGGACCGCGACGACCTCATCGATCGAGGGCTCGTCGACGGAGAGGGCCCGTGGACCGGGGCGCTCTCCGAGGGCGACGTTCGCGTCGGTGCGGGGCCGGACGACCGACCGCTGGTCGCGGTTCCGGTGTCGTACCGCGGCGCGACCTACGGGACGGTGTGCGTCCTCGCGACGGACACGGAGGCTGTGTCGGACGACGAGCGCAGTCACCTCTCGCTACTCGGACGCTGTCTCGGCTGGGCGGTGACCGCGGACCGGTGGCGGGACCTGCTTCACTCCGACGCCGTGACCGAACTCGAGTTCCACACCGCGACCGAGGCGGCGTGGCTCGCCTCGGCGAGCGCCGACCTCGACTGCCGGATATCGCTGGATTCGATCGTGTCCGTGTCGGACGCCGCCGTCCGCTGTTATCTCGCGATCGAGGGGGCCAGCCCACGGGCGCTCGCCGACGTCGTCGACGCCACGTCGGACGTCTCGGACATGCAACTGATCGAGACGCACGCGGACGGCTGCTCGGTGTCGGTGCTCGTCCGGGGGGGTTCGACGGTTCACACGCTGACGGAACACGGCGCGACGGTCCGGTCGGCGACCGCGGAACACGGTCGTGCTCGCGTCGTCGCCGCGGTTCCCGCCGGAACGGACGTCCGCCCCATCGCGGACGCGCTGCGGGCGACGTTCCCGGACGCACGGCTCGCCAGCAAGGAGTCCGTCGCGCGCTCGCCGACCACGCAGTCGGCGCTCCGCGAGGACGTCACCGAGCGGTTCACCGACCGCCAGTGGGCCGCGCTGTCGGCGGCGTACCACGGCGGGTACTTCGACTGGCCCCGCGGCAGCACCGCCGAGGAGGTCGCCGACGCGATGGGCGTCTCCTCGCCGACGTTCCACAACCACCTCCGAAAGGCGCAACGCGCGCTGTTGGACGCGGTCTTCGACGACGAGGGGGGCGGCCGGAAGCGCCTGTAGCCACCGAATCCTTCACGATTTTTCGTATTTAGCGCGACCGTTTATATGGGGATGTCCGTTGTGTACGTTCGTATCATGACAGAGGGTGACGGTGAACTGGAAGCGCGGCTGGCGGAACAGGAGGTATTCGAACCCCCTGAGGCGTTCGTCGAGGGAGCGAACGTCTCCGATCCCGGGATCTACGAGGAGTTCGAGGAGAACTGGCCGGAGTGTTGGGAGGTCGCGGCCGATCTGCTCGACTGGGAGTCCGACTACGATCAGGTGCTCGACGACGGCAACCCGCCCTTCTACGAGTGGTTTACCGACGGAACGTTGAACGCGTCGGCGAACTGTCTCGACCGCCATCTCGACGATCGGGGCGACGAGGTGGCCATCGAGTGGATCGGCGAACCCGTCAACGAGGACGATCGGTCGTTCACCTACGAGGAGCTTCACCGGGAGGTAAACGAGTTCGCGGCCGCGCTCCGCGATCAGGGCGTCGAGGAGGACGACGTCGTGACGATGTACATGCCGATGATCCCGGAGCTCCCGATCGCGATGCTGGCGTGTGCGCGTATCGGTGCGCCACACAGCGTCGTCTTCGCCGGGTTCTCCGCGGAGGCGCTGGCGACCCGGATGAACGCCGCGGACTCCGAGTATCTCGTCACCTGTGACGGCTACTACCGTCGCGGTGACCCGCTCGACCATCTGGAGAAGGCCAACGAGGGGCTCGCGGACGTCGACGGCGACGCCACGACAGTCGTCGTGGATCGGCTCGGGCGGAACGGCGACGGCTTCGGTCACGACCTCTCCGACGACCAGGTCGACTACGACGAACTGGTCGACGAGCACTCGGGCGCGGACGTCGAGCCGGTCGTCCGCGACGCCGAGGACATGCTCTTTTTGATGTACACGTCCGGAACCACGGGCAAGCCGAAGGGCGTGAAACACACGACCGGCGGCTACCTCTCGTGGGCGTCGTGGACGTCGCGGGCGGTCCTCGACGTCAAGCCCGAGGACACGTACTTCTGTGCGGCCGACATCGGCTGGATCACGGGCCACTCGTACATCGTCTACGGACCGCTCGCGCTCGGAACGACGACGATGATGTACGAGGGCACGCCGGACCATCCGGACAGGGACCGACTCTGGGAGATCATCGAGGAGTACGACGCGACCCAGTTGTACACGGCACCCACGGCGATCCGCGCGTTCATGAAGTGGGGCGCGGAGTACCCCGACGCCCACGACCTGTCATCACTGCGGCTGCTCGGCACGGTCGGTGAACCGATCAACCCCCGCGCGTGGAAGTGGTACTACAAGCACATCGGCGGCGAGGAGTGTCCCGTCGTGGACACGTGGTGGCAGACGGAGACGGGCGGGATGATGATCACGACGCTGCCCGGGATCAAGGACATGAAGCCGGGTGCGGCGGGACCGCCGCTTCCCGGGCTCGACGTCCGGATCGTCGACACCGTGGGCGATCAGATATCGGCCGGCGAGGCGGGATATCTCACGATCCAGAAGCCGTGGCCCGGCATGCTTCGGACCCTGTACAACAACGACGAGCGCTACATCGAGGAGTACTGGGCGGAGTACTCCGACGTCGACAGCGACGACCCCGACGACTGGGTGTACTTCCCGGAGGACGGCGCGAAGATCGACGAGGACGGCTACATCACCGTGCTCGGTCGCGTCGACGACGTGATCAACGTCTCGGGCCATCGGCTCGGAACGATGGAGATCGAGTCCGCCATCGTCGGCGTCGAGGGTGTCGCCGAGGCCGCGGTCGTCGGCGGCGATCACGAGATCAAAGGCGAGGCGGTGTACGCCTACGTGATCACCGAGGACGGCTACGAGGGTGACGACGACCTCCGCGACCGGATCGTCGCCGGCGTCGAGGACGCTATCGGCCCGATCGCCCGACCTGAACAGGTCGTGTTCACGCCCGACCTGCCGAAGACCCGGTCGGGGAAGATCATGCGCCGCCTGCTCGAGAACATCGCCGACGGCGACGAGATCGGCAACACGAGCACGCTCCGAAACCCCGAGATCGTCGAGGACATCCAGAAACAGGTCGGAGAGTAGCGCGGTCGACCGTCGGTTTTCACGCTCGATCCGCCGCGAACAGGGTAGACTGCGGACGGGGCACGGACGAGACACGAACGAGACGCAGACGAGATACGGACGAGACACGGACGAGACGCAGACGAGATACAGACGAGACACGGACGAGACGACATCGATCAACCATGTCAGAGAATCACACACGAGACGAACCGACCACCGACGGACCGGCCGCCGGCGAGATACGGACGGACGGCGGACTGAGCGACGTCGAACGCGAGGAGCGGATCGACTACCTCGACGTCGAGATCAACCTGTTGAACCCGGCGACGCCGTTCATGCGGGACCACCTTCGCGTGGTGTGGATCGGCTTCGCGATCTGGGCGGTCACGACGTTCGGCCCGATCACGGCGACTCGGATCGCGCCGAACGTGATGACGACGCAGATGCCGATCATCGGGTTCCCGTTCCACTACTTCGCGATCGCCGTCGGCGGCCCGAGCGCGGCGCTGATACTCTCCGTCTGGTACGCACGAAAGCGCGACGAGATCGACGAGAAGTACGGTATCACACAGGTCTCCGACGAGGCGACCGACGCTGACGGTGACGCGGCGGTCGACGAGGCGACCGCCGCCGACGGAGGTGTCGAGGAGTGATCGCCTCGCTCGTCCCGCTTCAGGCCGAGGAGCTGCTGCCCGAGGGGCTCGACATCGGGTTCAAACTCGTTCCCGGGATCATCGTCGTCTCGATGATGACGCTGTTTCTCGCGGTCGGGTTCGTGTTCAAGGTCGCCGACACCGACGACATGTGGGTCGCCGGCCGGTCGATCGGCAACCTCGAGAACGGAATGGCGATCGGTGCCAACTGGATGTCCGCGGCGTCGTACCTCGGGATGGCCGCGCTCATCGCCCTGTCCGGCGTGTACGGCCTCGCATTCGTCGTCGGCTGGACGACGGGCTACTTCGTCCTGCTCATCTTCCTTGCCGCCCAGATGCGCCGGTTCGGGAAGTACACCGCGCCGGACTTCGTCGGCGATCGGTTCAACTCCGACACCGCCCGCGCGCTCGCGGCGATCACCACCTTCCTCATCGGCTTCGTCTACGCGCTTGGACAGGCTCGCGGTATGGGACTCGTCGGGATGTACGTCCTCGGCGACATCAACAACGTGATCCCGCTCCCCGGGCTCAGCGCGTATCAGGCGATGATGGTGTTGTTCATGGTCGTCACGGTCGGCTATCTCACCCTCTCGGGAATGCTCGGCGCAACGAAGAACATGGCGCTCCAGTACGTCATCCTCATCGGTGCGTTCCTGATCGGACTGTTGGCGACCGGTTGGGTGAGCGGCTACTCGACGATCCTGCCGCAGATCGAGTACGGCATGTTGATAAACGACCTGAGCGCGGAGTTCTCCGACCCGTTCGCGGGCGGGAGCTACTACCTGTGGATCGCGACCTGTTTCAGTCTCGTGTTCGGGACGTGTGGGCTGCCGCACGTGCTCGTTCGGTTCTACACCGTCGAGAACGAACGGATGGCCCGCTGGTCGTGCACGTGGGGGCTCTTTTTCATCGCCGTGCTCTACCTCTCCGCGCCCGCGTTCGCCGCGTTCGGCACGGCGCTGTACGGCGACGAGGTCCGCGCGGTGTACGGTGATCCCGGCATGAGCGGTGCGGCGGCCGACGTCATCGTCGTGCTCGCGGCACAGCTCGCGAACCTCCCGCCGTGGCTCATCGGGTTCGTCGCCGCGGGCGGCATCGCCGCCGCGGTCGCGACGACGGCCGGCCTGTTCATCGCCGCGTCGTCGGCGATCTCTCATGACATCTACGCGAACATCATCAACGAGGACGCGACGCAGCGCCAGCAGGTGTTCGTCGGTCGCCTCAGCATCGTCGCGATCGGCCTCCTGACGATCGTGTTCGCGCTCGATCCCCAACAGCCGATCGCCGCGCTGGTCTCGTTCGCGTTCTCGCTCGCCGCGATCGTGTTGTTCCCGATGTTCTTCCTCGGACTCTGGTGGGAGAACACCAACCGGCCGGGCGCGCTGGCCGGCATGGTGACCGGTCTCATCGTCTGGTTCGTTCCGATGCTCAACGAGGCGAACTTCGGGCTGCTGACGACGCCTGAGGGGCAGACCGCGTTCATCCCGGTGCTCGAAACGTGGATGCCCGCCATCGGCTCGGCGCTGATCGGCGTCCCGATCGTGTTCGCCGTAACGATATTCGTTTCGTACGTGACCGACGAGCCGCCGCTGCGGACCAAACAGATGGTCCGTCAGTGTCACAGTCCCGAACCGATGCCGAAAGACAAAACGGCCGCGCAGGTCGTCTCCGAAAAGAACGGCAACGCGCCAGCAGACGATTAATCATGTATGAGCGAATCCTCGTTCCGACGGACGGTAGCGACGTAGCGAACAACGCGGTCGACCACGCGATCGACCTCGCGGAGAAGTACGGTGCGGAGGTCCACGCGCTGTTCGTGGCGGACACGGACATGGTCGCGTACAGCCTCGGCACCGAGCAGGTCGACCGGATCCGACAGGGGAAGTTCGGCGAGATGACGGAGCTCCGGGAGGACGCCGAGGAGGCGACCGGCTACGTTAGAGATCGGGCGGCGGCCGCCGGTCTCGACGTCGTCGAACGCCACGCGGGCGGACAGCCTCACCGGATGATCGCCGACTACGCGGAGAACCACGACATCGATCTCATCGTGATGGGTAGTCACGGTCGGTCCGGCGTGCGTCGGGCGCTGCTCGGGAGCGTCACGGAGCGGACGCTCCGGTCGACGCACGTCCCGGTATTCGTCGTCGACTACGTCGAGGGACGCTGAGCCGCTCGACGAACCGATCGCACTCCACATCGAACCGCTTTCGGACGGTCGACCGAACCGTCCCACGTGACGTACTCATGATCACCTCATCCGACGACTCGAACGCTCTCGACGACGGCAACGATCCGGACGCTCTCGACGACGGCAACGATCCGGACGCTCTCGACGACGGCGACGACTCGAACGCTCTCGACGACGGCGACGACTCGAACGCTCTCGACGACGGCGACGCCCCCGACGATCCGAACGGCGGCTCCGGCTCCGATCGGTCGTCCGACGCGAGCGTCGCGGAGCGCGTCCGCTCGTACGTCCGCGAGAACGACGCGGGGATGGTCCTGGACCTCCTGTTCGCGCTCGGGTGGGTCGGGCTGGTGTCGCTTCTCTTCGAGTTCGTCTTCATCGGCGCGCCGACGTGGGTGTTCTACATGTTCATGCTCGCCGGGATCCCTGCGTACTTCGGCTTTCTCGTCTCGCTGTCGATCGCGAGAAGCCAGTAGGACATCTCGGAGAACGCGGGACGCGCGCGTCCTTGATCCGCGCGCTCGCCCGGCTGATTCCGCGCCGCTTTTGGGTGTCGGAGGGTCAGCAGTGTCGGAACTCGATCTTTCCGACCCGAATGCCGTCGCTCTCGACCGTCTCGAACCGGATGTGTATCAACTCGAACGGCTCCGTGAAACGCGGACGCGATCGGGTGCGGACGCTACAGGCGGTCGCCGTCGGCGAGCCGTTCGAGTGTCTCGCGAGCGTTCTCGACGGCGGCCTCCTTGCGGGCGGGATACGCCTCCACCTTCGTCCGGAACGTGATCCCGGGTCCGAGCCGGACGTTGCCGCGGAACGCCGCCTGCTTGTCCAAACGGAGGAACATCGCGCAGTTGTCGTCGACGCGCTCCTCGAGTTCGTCAAGTACCCGGTCGAGTTCGTCGACCTCCGCGAGCCGGTCGAGCACGTGGCGCATCCCGTCGGCGGTCTCTATCCGTGTCGACAACACGACGATCCGATCGCCGTGGTGGCCGACGTTCTCGACGCGGTCGATCTCGGCGTCGTCGGGCAGGAACGCCCGGAGCGCCTGCTCGACGCGTTTCTCGTCCTCCGTCGCGTATGCGAACGTGCGGAGGTCGACGTAGTGAAAGGGGATCTTGGGCATGCGCTGCGTCGGTTCTGTGTCGGGTTACGCTTCGCTCTCGGCGAGTTCGAGCGCGTCCTCGGGGATGCCCGTCTCCTGTCCGTCCTCGAAGCTCACGGTGTAGGTCGCATCGCCGAACATCGTCTCCATCACCTGCGTGACCGTGCCGACCTCGCCGTCGTACTCGCTGTGTTTGTCATCGAGTACGACCTCGTCTTCCTTCTCGAAGCTCATGGGCTTCGTTCCGTCGGGACACCTAAAAGCGCGCGGATCCCGGTCGGCGACGGCCGCCTCGGGGCTTGACGCCGAGGCGGTTCACCACACCGCGACGAGGACGGCGGCGACCGCGGCCGTCAACACGACTGCGACGAGCAGGGAGACGAGCACGCTGTCGACGGCGACGGCGATCACCACGGCGGCGAGCGCGGCGGCGAGCGCGACCGTGATCGTGGGGAGTCCCCCGGCCTCGATCGTTCGGTCGATCGCCATCGCCAGACGCTTTTTCGGCGGGGGATCGGGCGATCGCTCCGGCGGCTTCGAGAGCGTCTCGTCGACGACGACCCCGTCCGCGCCCGTCTCGACGGGCGGATCGATCCGAACGTCGACGTACTCGACGCCGGAGCCGTAGCCGGTGACGATCTTCAGTTTCCCCCGGACCGTCTCGTCGACGGCGGTCACCGACACGTGAACGCGGCGGATCGACTCGTCCTCGACGTAGTGGTTCGCCGTCCCGATCGATGCGGCCCGATCGAGCTCGTCGTCGAGGTGGAGATGGACGTGCGTCGAGCGCCCAAGGTTCTCGAACTCGACGGCGAACGGTTGAGTCGTCGTGAACCGGTCGGGAGCCCGGATCGAGTGGACGCCGTCACCGTTCAGTTCGACGGGCAGAGTCGGCACACGCTACCTGTCGGAGGCGGAATTGAAAAAGATTCGTTCGGATCGGGGGGCGATCCGTCGGATCAGGCGGTCGCTTCCTCCCGCATGTCCGGCGGAAGCAGGTTCGGGATGCCGTCCTCGATCGGGTACGTCTCCCCGCACTCCGTACACGTGAGCGTGCCCTCGAGGATCTCCTCGCCGTCTCGCTCGTCGACGTCGAGTTCGAGGTCGTGTTTGTCGAGCGGGCAGCAGATGATGTCCATCAGCGACTCCTTCATACCGCGGCGTTCGGCGGGCCCGGTCAAAAGCCTGCGGGTTGCCCCCGAACGCCCGGTGAGACGGGTGCGCTCCCCATCGACGCGATGCGGATGGCAACGCCTTTGCCGCGCCGTCCCGCCCGACCGGACATGGGCATCCCGGGGGAACGCATCGACCGGCTGTTCGCGCTCGCTCGCGAGGCGGTCGTCGACGACGAGTACGACCGATCCCGGGAGTACGTCCGACTCGCCCGCCGGATCGCCGAGCGAAACCGCTGTGGCGTCCCCCGAGCGTTCGAGCGCAAGACGTGCGACGGCTGCGACGTGTACCTCCGGCCGGGGAAAACGAGTCGAGTCCGGCTCCAGCCCGGCCACGTCGTCGTCCGATGTCTGGAGTGCGGGACCACGGCCCGATACCCGCACGACCGACGCCGAACCGACGACTGACACCGAACCGACGACCGACCCCGGGCCGACGACCGACACCGAACCGACGACCGACCCCGGGCCGACGACCGACGCCGGACCGACGACCGACGCCGAACCGACGACCGACCCGAGCCACCGACGGCGTCGTCTCGACTACTCCGTCCCCGCCGCGTCCGGCCGGTACGACTCGCTTATCGCCTTCCACTTCCCGGTTCGGAACCGCCAGTAGTTGATCGCGGCGGGGACGGTCGTCTCGGCGACGAACGCGAGATACAGCCCCCACAGTCCGAGCGCCGTCGTCGCGCCGAGATACGCGAGCGGAATTGAGACGCAGAACATCCCGACGAACTGGCTGGCGAAGGGGATCCGCGTGTCACCGGCAGCGTCGAGCGGTCCCGCCGCGCCGCCCGAGACGCCCTGGAAGACCACGGCGAAGCAGGCGGCGTACACCAGATCGACCGCGATCGGGACCTCGGGACTGTCGGCGCTGTCGGCGAACAGCACGACGATGTCGGTCGCGAACAACGCGATGAGCACCGCGCTCACGACGTACGTCGCGACGGAAAAGCGGATGATGTCGCGGGCGTACGCCTCCGCCTCGGCCGGGTCGTTCGTTCCGAGTTCCTGTCCGACGAGGCTGGAGGAGGCGAGACCGAACCCCCAGCCGGGGGTGTTCATGATCCCCCAGATGCGCCGGGCGATGACGAACGCCGCGACGGTGTTCTCCCCGAAGACGTCGAGGATGGAGAGCATCGGGAACTCGGCGACGGTCCAGACGAGGTTCCGCAGTCCCACGGGGGCACCGATCGCCACGAGGTCCCGGAGCATCTCCGGGTTGCGGTACGACCCGAACGGGTCGACGGCGACCGGAAGCGCGCCTACGCCGGGCAGCGAGCCGGCGGCGAGCCCGGCGGCGAACGCGGCGGCCACGGCGACGTTGGAGAGCACCGTTCCCCACGCCGCCCCCTCGACGCCGAGCCCCATCCCGAACACCAGCCACGCGCTGAGAAAGACGTTCGCGACCGCGCCGCCGGCGCGGAGCTGCATCGCGGTGTACGCGTCGTCACAGCCGACGAGGGCTCGGCTGCCGACGAGGTTGAGTCCGGCGAAGGGGACGCCCAGCCCGACGATCCGAAGGTAGGCGGCACCCAGCTCGATCGCGCGCTCGTTGCTGCTTATAAGCGAGATGAGCTCGTACGGGAACGTCCAGAACGCGACGGTTACCGGCAGCGACACGACGACCACGAGGAGCGTGCTGGCTCGGACGGCGTCGCCGAGCTCGTCGAACGCCTCGGCCCCGTAGCGCTGGGACACCAACGCGATGGTGCCGCCGGCGACGCCGCCGCCGATGGCGAACGCGAGCCCCCAAAAGGGCCCCGCGAAGCCGACGCCGGCGACCGCGCTCGTTCCGACGGCGACGCCGACCATCGCCACGTCGACCGCGTTCTTCGACATCCGGGCGATCCCGGTGACGATCCGGGGCCACGCGAGGTCGGTCGTCCGGACGACGCGCTCGCGGTCTATCAGACCCACCCGAGCGAGGGCGAAACCGATGGCGAGGATCGCGAGCCGAAACGGGTTGGGGAGACGGGACACTGCGGACACCGTCACTTCCCGAGCCGTCCTAAAGGGACTTCCTCACGCGGCAGTCACCTCCGGAACGATGCCCGCGGACCGGTTCCCCGGAGCGCCGTCTCTGCGTCGACCGATCACGTTCCGGAGACGAGATACACGGCCAGCGCGGCGAACACGATCCCGAGCGCCTTGCGCGCGGTGAACGACTCGCCCAAGAAGAGGAAGCCGATCACCGACGAGAAGACGAGGAACATCGCGAAGATGGGGGTAACGACGCTCACGGGTCCGAGCGCGAGCGACCGATACAGCGCGAGGATCCCGATCCCGAGGAACACGCCGGCGGCGAGCACGTGAACGACCTTCGGCGAGCCGAGATGCGCCGTGAACCCCTGTCCGGTGTACCAGAGGAGGCCGCCGGCCATGGTGACGAGCAGCGTGTTGGAGATCACGACTGCGACGTCGCTCGGCACGGCGTTCGGTCCGGTGGTCGCGACGCGCATGAGCGGGGAGACGAGCGCGTACGCGCCCATGGCGATGAGGGCATACGGGAGGTACGTGGTGGTCGTCATATCGACACCCTCACGGAGCGGCGACTTGTGCCTGCCGAACCCGGAAGCGTCCTCGTTCGACCGGTCGACCGGTCCACGTCCTCGATCAGTCCGCGGGGCGGACCCGCCACGTGGTCGCGTTGGCGTACGACCACGGCTCGATCTCGACGGCCGTCTCCGACTCCCGGATCCGGCCGATGAGCGTCCCGATCTGGGAGGCAGTGAGCCCGACGTCGTCGGCGATGAACTTCCCTTTAAAGTAGAACTCTCCGTCGGCGGCGCGACGCGCGAGGTAGCGTTCGAGTCGCGTCTCGGGGGCGAGGTCCTGTTCGCCGTCGTCGGCCGTGGCCGTTCCGCGTCTCATGCACGCCGGTACGACGACGCGTTTCAAATAGACGGTGAAGGCACAAACGACGGTTTTCGTTATCCGTTCGCAGGTGATCCGTCTCCCGACGTCAGCGGTCAGTATCCTTTTGAGGCGAGCGGACGGATCCTCGGGTATGTCCGGTCTGTTCGATCACGTGATGATCCGCGTCGAGGATCTCGAGGAGAGTCTCGACTGGTATGAAACGCACTTGAACTACGAGGAGAAGGATCGCTGGGAGGCCGAGACGTTCACGATCGTCTATCTCGGTCCCGAGGACGTCCACGAGGACGGCGCGCTGCTCGAGCTCACCTACAACCACGGCGATCACACCTACGAACTGGGCGACGCGTGGGGACACATCGCCGTGCGCGTCCCCGAGGACGAACTGCAGGAGTCGTACGACCAGCTGATGGCGGCGGGCGTCGACGACTACCGTGACCCGGAGTCGTGCGGGAACCGGTACGCGTTCGTGAAAGACCCCGACGGCCACGAGATCGAGATCGTGAAACGCGATCACGGCGCGAAGTGGAGCATCGATCACACGATGGTCCGCGTCGAGGACGCCGACGAGGCGCTCGGCTACTGGACCCGGAAGTTCGACTACGCGGAGACGGGTCGCTGGGAGTCGGACACGTTCGCGAACTACTTCATGAAGCCGGTCGACGCGCCCGAGGAGGCGATGTCGCTCGAACTCACGTACAACTACGACGGGCGGACGTACACGATGGGCGACGCGTGGGGGCACCTCTGCGTCCGCGTCGACGACCTCGACGAGGCGTGGGAGCGGCTGATGGAGCGGGAAGCGCCCGACTACCGGGACCCGGAGTCGTGTGATCACAACTACGCGTTCACCAAAGACCAGGACGGCCACGAGATCGAACTGATCGTCCGGGAGTAGTCGGGCGGCGCAGCGCGACGGTCCGACGACGGAAAAGCATCCGGGAGCGCGGCGGGACGGCGACGGAAGCATCCGAGAACGCGACGGGACGGCGACGGCAGGACGACGCCGAACGCCCCTCGGACCGACCGATTCTTGAGCGCGCGGGACGGAGGATCCGGTAATGGACGGACCGCTGTGGATCGACACGCACGCACCCGACCTCGGGGAGATACGGCAGGACGACGCCCGCGACCGGCTTCTGCGCGCCGTCGACGAGCCGATGAACCTCGTCGTGCAGGGACCGCCGGGCGTCGGCAAGACCGCCGCGACGCGAGCGCTCGCTCGCGAGGCCCACGCCGACCCGGACAACGACCTGATCGAGATCAACGTCGCCGACTTCTTCGATCGGAGCAAAAAGGAGATCCGAACGGACCCGCGCTTCGAGGGGTTTCTGGCGGGACGGAGCCGGATGGCGAAACGCGACATGATCAATCGCGTGTTAAAAGAGTCGGCGGCGTACGCGCCGATGTCCGGCACGTATAAAACGGTCCTCCTCGACAACGCGGAGGCGATCCGCGAGGACTTCCAGCAGGCGCTCCGGCGCGTGATGGAGCAGTACCACCGCACGACGCAGTTCGTCATCACGACGCGTCAGCCGTCGAAGCTCATCGCCCCGATCCGATCGCGCTGTTTTCCGGTCCCGGTTCGGGCACCGACCACCGACGAGACGATCGACGTGCTCGAAACGATCTGCGAGCGAGAGGACGTCGAGTACGACGCCGACGGGCTGGAGTTCGTCGCCAGCGCGGCCGCCGGCGACCTCCGACGGGCGATCCTCTCGGCGCAGACGACCGCGGTCGAGGGCGGCGAGATCACGATGGCGACGGCCTACGAAACGCTCGGCGAGGTCGGCGACGACGACGCGATCCGCGGGGCGCTCGCCGACGCACGAGCCGGCGATCTGAAGGACGCGCGAAAGACGCTCGGCTCCCTCCTCGACGACGGGGGGTACGACGGGGACGACCTGCTCCGCGAGACGCTCAGAGTCGCTCGGGCCGGCTCCGAGTACGGCGGCGACGACCTCGCCCGGCTCCACGAACTCGCCGGGGAGGCCGACCTCGATCTCACCGAGGGACTCGACGACCGGCTCCATCTGACCCACCTGCTCGCAGCGTGGGCCGCGGGACGGACCGAACTGCGCGCCGGATTCCGCGATCCGGTGGAGGCGTAGGATGGCCGGGTCCCGCACTCGCCGCCCCCTGCTCGCGCGGCTCCTCCCGTTCCCGGTCGTCGACGGGGGGTGGCGGCTGGCGCTGTACCCCGCGCTCGCGGCGGCCGTCGCGCTTCCCTTCGTTCCGCCCGTCGGCCTCGGCCTCCTCGCGCTCGCGGTCGGCGTCCTCTGGTTCCACCGCGACCCCGAGCGTGAGACCCCCGCGGTCGGCGTCGTCTCTCCCGCCGACGGCACCGTCTCCGTCGTCCGCGAGGAGGGGACGCGCCTCCGAGTGGGCGTGTTCATGAACGTCACCGACGTCCACGTCAACCGCGCGCCGCTTTCGGGCGAGGTGCGCGAGATCCGACATCGGCCGGGAGCGAATCGGCCCGCGTTCGACAAGGAGTCGGACCGCAACGAGCAGGTCGCGATCGACTTCGGCGAGTACGAGCTCCTGATCATCGCCGGCTGGTTCGCCCGCCGGATCCACCCGTCGGTCGGCGTCGGCGACGTCGTCGACCGAGGCGACCGCGTCGGCCACGTCTCGTTCGGCTCGCGCGCGGACGTGGTGTTGCCCGCGGACGTCGACCGTGAGGACCTGCTCGTCCACGAGGGCGACGACGTGCGGGCCGGCGAGACGATCATCGCGGAGCGGCCGGGAGACTCCGAGGAGCAGTAGAGTTAACAGTCGTCCGATCGACCTCGTACCCGTATGTCCGAGGAAACGATCCACGAGTCGAAACGGTCCCGCAGCCGACAGGCGATCGCCACGTACTTCCGCCGGATCGCCGACGCGCTTGGGCGCGGCGAACCGGTCCCCGCCGACGAGGAGGGAACCGTGACGGTCGATCCGGACGCCGAACCGGAGCTCGGCGTCGAGGTCGAGCGGGGAGCGGACGGCTCGGTGAGCCTCGCCGTCGAGATGGAGTGGCCGGAGGGGGACGGCGACGTCGACACCGACGCGGCCGCGAGCAAGGCGACCTTCGAGCTGTACGAGGACGCCGCGGACCAGTGGCGATGGCGACTCGTCCACGACAACGGGAACGTCATCGCCGACGGCGGGGAGGGGTACGCCTCCAAGGCGAACGCCGAGAAGGGGCTCGCGAGCGTCAAGCGGAACGCACCGGGCGCACACGTCGTCGACGAGTCGAAAGACGAGGCGGCTCCGGAGGAGGGCGGCAGCAACGCCACGTTCGAGCTGTTCGCTGACGCCGCGAGCGAGTGGCGATGGCGACTCGCCCACGACAACGGGAACGTCATCGCCGACGGCGGGCAGGGGTACTCCTCGAAGCAGAAGGCGAAACAGGGGCTCCGAAGCGTGCAGGCGAACGCGCCCGGTGCCGCCGTCGAGGAGACTGACGAGTAGGCAGGACAGCGTGGCACCGCCGGCGATCGGGGAGCGCACTCGCCGAGTTCGTACCGTTTAACCCCGACGACGGCATCGGCTCGTCCATGACGAACGCACTGGAGGTCGAGGACCTCCGGAAGAGCTACGGGGACGTCGACGCCCTGAACGGGGTCTCGCTGACGGTTCCGGAGGGCTCCTTCTTCGGGCTCCTCGGCCCCAACGGCGCGGGCAAGACGACGTTCATCAACGTCCTCGTCGGGCTCGTCCGCGCGTCCGGCGGGTCCGCGCGGGTGTTCGGCCACGACGTCGAGGACGACTACCGGCAGGCGCGCGACCGCGTCGGAGTCGCGCCACAGGAGTTCAACGTCGATCGGTTCTTCCCGATCCACGAGGTGTTAGAGCACAAGGCGGGATATCACGGCGTCTCCCACGAGGCGGCCGCCGAGCGGGCCGACCGCGCGTTACGGCAGGTCGGCATCCACGACAAGCGAAACACCCGGTTCGACTGGCTCTCCGGCGGCATGAAGCGTCGGTTCATGCTCGCGAGGGCGCTCGTCACCGATCCGGATCTCCTCATCCTCGACGAGCCGTCCGCAGGCGTCGACGTCCAGTTGCGTCGGGACCTGTGGGAGCTCGTCATCGAACTCAACGAGCGCGGAACGACGGTCCTCCTCACGACCCACTACATCGAGGAGGCCGAACGCCTCTGTGACGAGGTGGCGATCCTCGACTCGGGGCGAGTGCTCACCGTCGCCTCCCCCGACGAACTGATGGACCGCGGTGCCGACCACGTCGTCGTGCGGCTCCGAGAGCCCCCCGCGAGCGCCCGTGACCTGCCCGACGACCTCGCTGCGGACGACCGGATCGAGGCGGTCGATCTGGACGACGATCGGCTCGTCGTCACCGCCCGTCAGGGGGGGCTCGTCGCTCCCGACATCGTCCGCGAACTCGACGATTCGGGGTTCGGGATCGTGGATCTGGAGATCAAGCGCACCTCTCTGGAGGAGGTGTTCGTGGAGATGACGCGCCACGAGGACGGTGAGGCGGACGGTGAGACGGACGCTGACGGGAACGGCCCACACACGGTCACAGCCGGGGAGGGTGCCGAATGAGCGTTGACGCGCCGGACGGCCCCGATGGACCCGTCGCCAGCGATGCACGGATCGTCGATCGTACCGGCTTCCTCACGCTGACGAAACGGGAGGTCCTTCGATTCATCCGCCGTCCGACCAACACGTTCGCGCCGCCGCTCATCACGAACGTCCTCTACTTCTCCGTGTTCGGCGTCATCCTCGGCGAGCGGGTCGGAACGATCACGGGCGTCCCATACATCCTGTTCATTCTCCCCGGACTGATCGTTCTCGGTGCGGTGTCGAACAGCTTCGAGAACGCCTCCTTCTCCATCTTCCACGGGCGATGGAACGAGTACATCCACGAGGTGCTGACCTCACCGCTCTCGTACACGAGCATGGTGTGGGCGTACGTCCTCTCGGCGGCGACCCGCGGACTCCTCGTTGGCGGACTCATCGCCGTGCTCGGGTGGGGGATCATCTCCGGGCTGTATCAGCCGGTTCCGGTCGAGGAGCCGCTGTACCTGATCGCCTTCCTGGTCGTCATTACGTTGCTTTTCGCCAGCCTCGGTGTCATCGGGGGACTGATCGCGACCGACTTCGACGATCTCACCGTGATGAACCAGTTCATCCTCCGCCCGCTCGTGTTCTTCGGCGCGGTGTTCTACTCGCTGGAGGACCTGACGCCGCTGTTGCGCGATATCTCGTTGATGAACCCCATGGTGTACATGGTTAACGGCGTCCGGTACGGCTTCCTCGGCGTCGCGGAGGTCAGCCCACAGCTCTCGCTCGCGGTGCTGTCGGGGATGACCGCCGTCGCCGTCACCATCGACGTCGTCATGTTCAAGCGCGGCTACGGGCTGACGGACTGACGCGACTCGGAGTTCGCGGACTGACACGGTTCCGGGCTGACGGACTGGCGCGACTCGGAGTTCGCGGACTGCCCCGAGGATCGGGCCTGCCCGGTTCGAGGACCGATCGCACCGCTTATTCGCGACCCCTCACTACCACAGGCCGACATGGACGCGCTCCACGCCAAGTACCCGTTCTTCGAGGCCGCCCGCGGTGCGGTCGCCGAGGCGACCGTGTCGCTCCCGGAGTTGGTCGCGACGGACGCGCCGGCGGTCGAGCGGGCACGCGAGCGCGTCGAGCGCGCCCTGATGGAGGGGACCGTCGAGTCCGAAAGCGGCGAGTTCGGCGACTCGGGGTACGGCGTACAGGCGGAGCTGCTCTCGTACCCGATCGCGCGGATCCTCGTGTCGCTGCTCGACTCGTCGCCGGCGATCGAGAAGTACGCGGCCGCGGAGGCGGCGACCGCGGCCGAGCGGTTCCACGAGGACTTCGACCGGGACGACGAACTGCGGTCGCGGTCGACGCCCACGGTCGAACTCGACGACGTCCTCGCGGAGTTCGATCTCGACGGTGCGGTCCGCCCGGAGTCCACCGGGCGGTCGCGAACCCCCGCTCGCTACCGGATGGCGGTCGGGCCGTATCTCCGGCTCACGTCGCCGTCCTGGGGCCCCTCGTGGCGGCTCGTCAATCGCGAACTGGCGAACGGGGAGCTTCGGGTCGAGCGGGCGGAGCTGCTCGACGCGCTGGAGGCGGCCGTCGAGGAGCGCGTTCGCGAGGGGCTCCCCTTCGAGCTGGAGGCCGGCGAGGGGATCGCGGCGGAACTGGAATCGCAGGTCGCGGACCTCAAGCGACTCCTCTCGGAGCGGACGTACGGTGAACCGGTCGACGTGATCGCGCCGGAGCTGTTCGCCCCCTGTATGACGAACCTGATCGAGAAGGCCGAACGCGACGTGGAGCTATCGGCCCCCGAGAGCTTCGCGCTGATGGCGTTTCTGGTCGGGATCGGGATGACGCCGGACGAGGTCGTCGAGTTCTGTGCGGACACGAGCCTCGACGCCGAGGGGATCCGGTACCAGACCGAGTACCTCCGTGACGATCGCGGGAGCCAGTATCCGCCGCCGACCTGTGACACGCTGTCGAACTACGGGATCTGTCACAACGAGGACGACCACATGCGGGACGCGGTCGATCCGCTCGCGTACTACCGGACGCGGCTCGACGACGCCGACGACGTGACTGATTGGCGGGACCGACGCGGTACGGACGAGGAGAGCGCGGGCGACACGGTTGCTGACGCGGAGAGCGCAGGCGACTCGGTTGCTGACGCGGAGAGCACGGGCGACGCGGTTGCTGACGCGGATCGCACGGACGAGGAGAGCGCGGGCGAGGACCGCGGAGATGCCGGATCGACGACGGAGCGATCGTGACGGCTACTCGTCGTCCGAGCCGGCCGCGCTCGCTCGGATGAGGTACGCGCCGACCACAGCCATCAACAGGACGAACCCCGTGAGCAACCCCAGAAGCGCCAGCGCGCCGTCTTCCGGCAGCCCGTTCGGCTCGCCGTACGTCATCCCGATGGCGATCAGCCCGGCCACGAAGGCCGCGGCCGCCAGTACGGAGACGGTGATCTGCCGACGGAGCTCCGCGTCGATTTCCATGCCTGCGGGTTCCCGTCGCCGCTAAAAAAGGACTTCGAAGCCCCTGACGGGGGCCGAAGGCGCTCGCGGCACCCGGTCGATGGACCGCAATCGAACGACGAGGGGTCGACGTCGGACCCACACGAACGTACCGAGCGCACCAAAAGCGGCAACTTCAGCCGCATGCTTAACTCCGTTCAGCCCCTTAGATCACACGTTGGAGGCCACACCTCCGTGATCAACTCATGACGCACACGCGAAACCCGTCCGCGTCATCCGCCGTCGACAGGACGATTCCGTCCGTCTCCCCGCCCACGTCCGACCCGGAGGGGGGATCCGTCGACCGAGAAGAGGCGTCCGTCGACCGAGAAGAGGCGTCCGTCGACCGAGAAGAGGCGTCCGTCGACCGGGAGGATCGATCGACCAGGGCCCGGACGGAGTCGATGACCGTCCGCCCGCTTCGCGACCGTCGGTACGTCGTCGAGACGGCCGGCGGAACGTACGTCGTTGCGCTCGATGCGGGCACCTGTACCTGCCCCGACCACGCGATCAGGGGTTCACACTGCAAGCACCTCCGGCGGGTCGCCATGGAGGTGACCGACGGAACCGTGCCCGCCCCGGACGAGCGCGTCGGCGTCTGTGCGGTCTGTGGCGGCGAGACGTTCGTCCCGTCCGCTGCAACGGGACCGGCGCTGTGTGAGGACCACGGGCACGACCCCGGGGCCATCGTCCGCGATCGAGAGACGGGGAACCGCCTCGTCGTGCTCGCCGTCACCGACGAGCGAGCGGACGAGTATCGGACCGAGGAGAACCGGATCATCGCGTCGTACCCCACCAACGCGGACTACGGGGCTCACGAGCCGGTCGTCGAGGCGGTGTACGTCGAGTCGCTCCGTCCGGAGTCGGACGGCCGCGGGATCACCGACGCGAAGCGGTACGGGTTCCCGGCGTCGCGACTGGTTCGGGTGGCCGGGGATCGGCGCTGACTCGGCGACGGTCGGGTCGAGGCCGATCCGGCGACGTCCGAGTTGAGGACGGTCGCAGGTATCGAAGCGATTAAGCGCCGAACCCGCCAACCCCGAGGTATGCAACACCTCATCGTCCGCGGCGACCCCGGGATCCGCAAGGACGCGATCATCGAGTACGAGGGTGAGGAGCTGATCTGCTTTTCGATCAACAAACAGGGCGAGTGGCACGGCCCCGACGAGCCGCAGCTCTGGTGTACCGTGGGCACCGAGGACGAGCGCGAGGCGTACGAGAAACGCGAGTACGTTCCCCACTGGCTCGACGTCGACACCATCGACGCCGAGGAGCTCGACGTGATCAGAGCGAAGGGCGAGCTGTCCGTCTGATCGGGCGGTACTCACACCGGCGGAATTACTTATATCGGCGGGTCCGCGAGCCACGCGTCGATCGCGTCCGCCATCGCGCCGCGCCGGTGGATCCTCCCCGCTTCGGGGTCGACCACCGTGCTCTCCGTGCCGGCGGTCTCCCCGTCGTCGACGATCGCGGCGACGCCCGCGCGGATCCGGGCGTCGAGCTCCCCGACTCGCCGCACGCTCCCCGACCCGGAGACGTTCGCGCTCGTCGCCGTGAGCGGTCCGGTCTCCCGGAGCAGCGCGAGCGCGACGGGGTGGTCGGGGACGCGGATCCCAACCCGGTCACGGCCGCCGGTCAGGGCGTCCGGCACGGACGGCCCGCGCTCGACGACGACGGTGACGGGGCCCGGCAGGAACGTACGCATGAACGCGGTCGCCGCGTCGCTCGGTCGGGTGTGTTCCAGCGCCGCATCGACGCTCTCGACGCCGAGCGAGAGCGGGTCCGATCGGTCGCGTCGCTTCAACTCGAAGACCAGTTCGACGGTCGTCGGGTCCAGCGCGTCCGCGCCGAGCCCGTACACCGTCTCCGTCGGATAGACGACGGCCTCTCCGTCCGCGACCGCGGCGGCGGCCCGGCCGATCGACGCACGGGTTTCCGCCGGGATCCGATCGCTGTCGTCGACGGTCACGACCGTCGGTTCGGGGCCGACCTGAAAAAGGGTCACGGGTTCGGAAGCGGTTCTCGGGGTGATCGACCGTCACGAGCCGACGGGATAGGGTGTCGAGTGATCGCACACCTGTAGCGCGCGGATCGGGGAGGCGTGCCGTCGTATACGCCCGTTTCTGTCGAGGTGGGCGTCTGCTCGCTGCGGGCATCGTACGGAATAGCCATGCTCTTGTGACCGCCGCCCGGACGGGTACGGTATGAACGACATCGAGATCGACGAGGTCGCGACGCCGGAGCTCGACGACCCGGTACTGATCGAGGGGTTGCCGGGCGTCGGCCACGTCGGGAAGCTCGCGGCGGAGCACCTGTTAGAGGAGTTCGACGGGGAGCTGGTCCGGCGGGTGTACGCGACGGAGTTCCCGCCGCAGGTGAACGTCGATGACGAGGGCGTCGCCGAGCTCACCTGCGCGGAGTTCCACGCGGTGCGGACGGACGGCGCGGACATGCTCGTGTTGACCGGCGACCACCAGGCGGGAACGAACGCCGGTCACTACAAGCTCACGTCGACGTTCCTCGACGTCGCGGAGTCGTTCGGCGTGGAACGGGCGTTCGCGCTCGGCGGCGTCCCGACCGGCGAGCTCGTCGAGGAGTACACGGTTCTCGGCGCGGTGTCCGACGCGGAGGGAAAAGCCGATCTGTCCGACGCTGGCGTCGAGTTCCGGCCGGACGAGCCCGCGGGCGGCATCGTCGGCGTCTCCGGACTCGTCCTCGGACTCGGCGGTCGTCGCGGGCTCGAGGCGGCGTGTCTGATGGGCGAGACGAGCGGCTACCTCGTCGACCCGAAGAGCGCCCGGGCCGTGCTGGAGGTGCTCGAAACGCTCCTCGCGTTCGAAGTCGGCTACGAGAGCCTGGAGGACCGCGCCGAGGAGATGGAGGAAGTGATCGGCAAGATACAGGAGATGCAGGAGGGGCCGAGCGCCGCGGACGACGAACTGCGATACATCGGGTAGCGCTCCGCCGTCCCGGACGAACGGCCGGCAGACATATGGCTCGTCGTCGACCACCGATCACGTATGACCGGAGTACGCGTCGCCGGCGTCGGACTCACGCGGTTCGGACATCATCCGGAACGAACGGGCCGAGACCTGTTCGCGGCGGCCGCGCTTCGCGCGTTCGAGGACGCGAGCGTGCCGCGATCGGACGTCGATCAGCTCAACTACGGCAACTTCATGGGTGCGATCGCGGAGCGACAGGGCCATCAGGCACCGCTCATGGCCGAGGCGGCCGGGCTCGGCTGTCCGGCGACGCGCTACGAGGAGGCGTGTGCCTCCGCCGGCGTGGCGGTCCGCGAGGCGGTCCGGACGATCCGGAGCGGCGAGGCCGACGTGGTCGTCGCCGGCGGCATGGAACGGATGACGAATCTCGGAACCGACGGGGCGACCGAGGCGCTCGCGATCGCGGCCGACGACCTCTTCGAGGTGAACGCCGGGACGACGTTCCCCGGCGCGTACGCGCTGATGGCTCGAGCGTACTTCGACGCCTACGGGGGCGATAGGACGGATCTGGCACACATCGCGTCGAAGAACCACGAGAATGCCCTCGATAACGAGTACGCGCAGTACCAGCGCCGCGTCTCGGTCGAGGAGGCGCTCGGCTCGCCGCCGGTGGCCACCCCGCTTCACCTGTACGACGCCTGCCCGATCACGGACGGCGCGAGCGCGCTGGTGCTCGTCTCCGAGTCGTACGCGGCCGCCCACGACCTCGACGCCCCGGTCGCCGTAACCGGGACGGGGCAGGGGACGGACAACATGGCGCTCGCCGATCGCGAACACCTCGCTCGGACGCCCGCCGCCGCCGATGCGGCCGCCACCGCCTACGGGGAGGCGGGGATCGGTCCCGACGACGTCGACGTCGCGGAGGTCCACGACTGTTTCACGATCGCGGAGGTGCTCGCGATCGAGTCGCTCGGTTTCTTCGAGCCGGGCGAGGGGATCTCGGCCGCGCGTGACGGCGAGACGACCGCCGACGGCGACCTCCCGATCAACCTCTCGGGCGGACTCAAGGCGAAGGGACACCCGGTCGGCGCGACCGGCGGGTCACAGATAGTCGAGCTGACGCGGCTGCTCCGCGGCGATCATCCGAACAGTGACCGGGTATCCGACGCGACGGTCGGCGTCACGCACAATGCGGGCGGGACCGTCGCGAGCGCGGTTGTCCACGTGCTGGAGGTGGCGGAATGACCGAGTCATCCGACCGCTCGAACGGTGCCGCCGAAGCCGACGCCGTCCGCAACGCCGGCTACGACGACTGGCTCGACGCGCTCGCCGAGGGCGACGGGTACTACCTCGAGTCCCCCGAGGGCCACGGGTCGCTCCCGCCCCGTCGAGTGTGTCCGCACTCCGGGTCCACCGACCTCTCGGAGGAATCGTTACCGGACGTCGGCGCGGTCGAGTCGTTCACGGTCGTCCACGTCCCGCCGCCGCGATTCGCCGACGACGCGCCGTACGTCACGGCGATCGCCGACTTCGGCCCGGTCCGGATCACGGGCGTGCTTCGTGGCGTCGAACCCGACGACGACGCGATCCCCCTCGGACTGGCGGTCGAGGTCGATGTCGAGCACCGGGAGACCGACGGCGAGCGGGTCGTCGTCCTCCGTCCCGAGTGAACTACCCTACCCTATCCTACCCTATCCTACCCTACTCGCTCACGGCGTTCCCGTCGGTCGTGCCGCCGACGTCGGTGACGGTGCCGACGCCCTTGCTCGACCCTTCCCGGAAGACGAACCGCTGCCCCTCCTCGATCAGGTACGGTCGGAACTTGAACCGAACGCGCGTCCGTCCCGTGTCGCCGGGAAGCAACCGTCCCCCCTCCGGCGAGAAGACGGCCGCCTCCGAGAGCGTCTCGAGGTGGACGACGGGTTCGTACCCGTCACGGATCCGCGTCGGATGGTTGAGCACCATTACCTCCGCCTCGAACGACCGGGTCGGTTCGGGATCGGCGTCGCGCGGGACGAGCGCCATGCCGCGTTCGATCTCCTCCTCGGCGACGCCTTTCAGGGCGATGCCGACGATCCGACCCGCGGTCGCCTCGTCGACGCGGTGGTAGTGCATCTCGATCGAGCGGACCTCCACCTCGCGGAAGGAGCCGTCCGACATCGGCCCCAACAGGAGCTCCTCGCCCGCCTCGACGGCACCGGAGTGCACCGTCCCGGAGGCGACCGCGCCGACGCCGGTCACCTTGTAACTGCGGTCGATGTACATCCTGAACGTCTCGCGCTCGGGCGTCGCCCGCTTGGGGAGCGCCTCGAACAGTCGGTCGAGTTCGTCGACACCGTCCTTCGTGACGGCGCTGGTCCGGAGCAGCGGAACGACGCCGTCGCCGACCTCGGCGATCGCGACGTCGACGCCGTGGCGGTCGACCAGAAGCGGGGTCTGGCCCGCGTCCCGTAGCATCGACTCCACCTCGCGTTCGACCTCGGCCAGTCGGTCGTCGCTCACTGCATCCGCCTTCGTGATCGCGACGATCGTCGGGAGCTCGGTCGCGAGGAGGATCCCAAGGTGCTCCCGCGTCGTCCTCGTGGGTCCGTCGTCGGCCGCGACGACGAGGAGCCCGTAGTCGAGCTTCTGGCCGACCAGCCCACGGATGGTCGTCCGGAGCCACGGCTCGTGGCCCACGGTGTCGACGAACGAGACGAGCCGGTCCGCACGCTCGACGATCCCCGCCCGGTCGCTCTTTCTGTGCGGGTTCTCCATCCGAACGGGCTCGTCGGCGTCGGCCGCGAAGCCGTAGACGGCGTACGACAGGTCCGCGGACAGCCCTCGCTCGACCTCGTGGGGCTGTACGTCGAGGAACCCGCGAGTCCCTCCCTGTCCGTCGTCGGCGCGGCCGGTGACGAGCGTTCCGACGAGCGTCGACTTGCCGTGATCGACGTGGCCCGCCGTGCCGACGACGAGGTGGTCGTCGTCCGCCTCGAACATGCCGCCCTCCCGCAACGTCGCCAGCCCGACGAGCCCTTCCCGGTCGCCGTTGCCGGCCGAGCCGGCGCTCCACGTCTCCACGTCCGCGATGTGGGCGTCCGCCTCCTCCGCGAGCAGCGACAACACGTCCATCGTCTCCGAGAACGCGTCGGGATCGATGCCCGCGAGCCCCCCGTCGTCGGTGACGCCGAGGACGTAGGTGGCCTCGCCGTCCCCCGAGAGCACTCGGTGGCGCAGCTGCGCCACGAGCGACTCCATGCGCCCCTCCGAGAGGTGGACCTCGCGTGTCAGCCGCTCCTTGAACTCGATCGCGCCGCCGTCGCGCTCGCCACGCTCGATGGTCCGCCGTAACGCGGACCGGTCAGCGCTCATACCCGCTCGTAAGCGGTAGCGGGCTTTAACCGTTTTCGTGAGTGTGTCACTCGTACCCACGATATTCCGTGCGATCCGATCCGATTCCGCGCGACCCGATCCGACTCCGTGCCACCCGTCCGACTCCGCGCGACCCGATCCGACTCCGCGCGACCGATTCGACCCCACATACGGCGGGCGGATTCCGGAACCGAACGTCGACCCCGGTTTATAAACGCCACCGCGGTCGGCGTGCCGGTTCGCGCCCATGGGTGCGAACCGTCCGCGAGGGAGCCGCCAGCCGGTCGCCGAACGGTCCGGCGACCGGCTGGCTGCGAGGTTGGGGAGGAGTGAGGTGCGGGGCCGTGCGGTCGGCCCGGTCGCCGTGTATCCCCGTTCACCACGCGATCGCTTATGAGTGTGAGTCGAGACGCGCACGTGCTCCTATAAGCACGAGCCGACTGGTCGCCCGCCCTTATAAGCACGAGCCGAGCCGATCGCCCGCCCTTATAAGCGACCGCGACGGACGGAGCGACATGACCGACGAGGAGGGCCCCGGTCTCGACGACGACTTGTGCGTGACTGCCTGCCAGCGCTGTCCGGCGCTCGTCGACTCGCGGAGCCGGATCGTGAACGGCGTCGGCCCGATCGACGCCGACCTGCTGTTCGTCGGCGAGGGACCCGGCGCGAACGAGGACGAGCGGGGCGAGCCGTTCGTCGGGCGGTCCGGGGACGTGCTCGACGAGGCGCTCCGGGACGCTGGACTGGCACGCACCGACGTGCGCATCACGAACTGCGTCCGGTGTCGACCCCCCGAGAACCGCGATCCGCGGGCCGAGGAGCTGGCGAACTGCCGCGGCTACCTCGACGCGGAGATCGATCGGCTCGATCCCGAACTCGTCGTGACGCTCGGGAAGGTCCCGAGCGAGCACCTCCTCGATCGCTCGGTCGCGATCACCGCGGAATCGGGAGACGTCGTCGACGCCCGGCTCGCCGGTGCGTCGCGACGAGTGTTGCTCTCCGTCCATCCGGCGGCGACGCTGTACGACCGAAGCCAGCGCGAGGGCTTTTTCGACACGATCGCTCGCGCCGCGGAGCTGGCCGGGATCGCGGACGGCTCCGGCGGACAGTCTCGGCTCGGCGAGTTCTGACGAGTCGACGCCCACGCACCCCGTGGTTTCGCCACCCCTCGTCTGTACGAAGGGAAACCGACTTCTCGGTTGCCGACCGAACGTGACCTATGAGCACCTTCGAGCCGCCCGCGGAGACGCTGGCCGACGTCGTCCTCGTCGACTACGGTCTGGGAAACCTCCGCTCCGCGACCCGCGGACTGGAGCGAGCGGGCGCGAGCGTGGAGATAACCGACGATCCCGAGGCGTTCGCGGCCGCCGACGGCGTCGTCTTACCCGGCGTCGGTGCGTTCCGCGAGGGCATGGAGAACGCGGGACCGCTCCGCGAGGCGCTGACAGACCACGCCGAGGCGGGGCGACCGCTGTTCGGGATCTGTCTCGGGATGCAGATGCTTCTCACCACGAGCGAGGAGGCGGATCACGAGGGGGAAGGCGAAGTGACCGGCCTCGATCTGATCCCCGGAACGAACGTTCGGTTCGATATCGACCGCAAGGTGCCACACATGGGCTGGAACGAGCTTTCGGTCGTCCGTACTCACCCGATCGTCGACGGCGTTGACGAAGCGAGATCAGCGGCCTCGCAGACGGGTGGACCCGTCGGCGGGTCCGTCGACGGCGAGTACGCCTACTTCGTTCACTCCTACTACGCCGAACCGGACGACCCGGACGCCGTCGTCGCGACGGCGGACTACGGCATCGACTTCCCGGCCGTCGTCGCCAACGAGGCGGGTAACGTGTTCGGCACGCAGTTCCACCCCGAAAAGAGCGGCGAGACTGGGCTTCGGATCCTCCGTAACTTCGTCGAGTACTGCGCGGATCGCTGACCGGATCGGGTACCGTCGGGGCGACCCCCGCTGAACCGAACACCGCAGTCGGTAAATACGTCCCACCGAAAGCGGGTCGTATGCGAAACAGGCTCCGGCCCCTTCTGGCGGCGCTTCTCGCGTTCGTTCTGCCGGGGCTCGGACACGTGTTGGTGCGACGCTGGGGCCGTGCGTTGGTGTGGCACGGTACGATCGTCGGCGGTACAATCGCGCTGTATCTTCTCTACGACGTGGAGCCGATCGACCCGCTGGCCGCCCCGTCGACGTTCGCCACCGCGGTTCCGCTCGAGGTGTCGCTGCCGGTCGCCGTCCTCGTGACGCTGTCCGCGATCGACGCGTACCTCATCGGCCGGGAGGACGAGACGGCCGCGGCACGGGCGGAGGCGGCAGAGGCGGTGATTCGTCGACGGTCCTCGGCGGACGACGACGCCGCATGGTCGGTCATCGACGAGTCGTCGCCCGCCGAGGGAGCGGTGACTGCGGACGCACCCGCCGGCGACGAGGTCCCATCGGCGATCCAGTGTCCGAACTGCGGACGCGAGACGGACGCCGAAATCGACTTCTGTCACTGGTGTACCGAACCACTCCCGTGGGCCGACGACGAGTAGCCACGTCTCTCAGTTCTGATAGCCACGGCCGAACCCTCATATACCGTGTTCGTGACGGTTCCCGTAGGAACGCGAGCCACGGACCGAACATGACCCTGGATCCACGACGATACGACGTGCGGGAGCTGCGATCGATTGCGGGAACTCGCCGACCCGCCGCCGACGGCGCGCCTCGTAGCCGGACGGCCCGTGAGCCGAGCCGAACCCGTACGGAGCAGGCGGTCCGCTCGGCGGCGTTCACGGAACTCCTCCAGCGCCAACGAGGCCTCCGAGAGGTCACCGACGGCGAGCGACCGTACCTCTCGGCGGTCCCGGCATCGCCGGGCGCGGAACACGAGATCGGCGAGTGGCTCGGCTACCTCGTCGACGTCGGAGGACACGTTCGGAGCCGAGACGCGCTGTCGTACTACACGGAGATCGGCTGGATCGCGCCGGCGGTCGCGGACGCGTTCGAACGCCGCCTGCACGGCTTCGAGACGCCACGTCACGACAGGCCATTCACTCCCGCAGACCACCGGATCAGTCTCGTCTCCCTTGTTCGGCTCGCTTCGTACGTGAGCGACGACCATGAGCGACGATGAACCCACGCGGCTCGACGGTGGCGATGCCCCGGCTCCGGTCGGCGTGAAACTCGGCAGCACCCGAACGGTGCTCGATCTCCCGGACGGGAACGGTACGCGCGAGCGTCACTCCGTGCTCACCCGTCCGGCGACGGACGGGGACGAGACCACGGGCGAAGAGCGGGCCCGGTTCGGCCACGGCGCACCGACCGAGCGTCCCGAGACGGAACGGTTCATGCTTCGATCGGGGCTCCCCGTGGACGCGGAGCGCGTCGCCGACGCGAAGCGCTTCCTCGCAGCGCTCGTCGACGCCCACGACGTTCCCGCGAACAGCGCCGTCGTGTACGCCGTCCCGACCGTCGACACCGAGACCGGGATACGAAACCTGAAGGTGGTGATCGAGGGATCCGAGATCGGTCAGGCCGCCGTTCGATGCCTCCCAGAATCCCTGTGCGGAGCGATTCCGGCCTTCGGTGACGGTCTCGACGCGATAGACGAGGTGTTCGTATCCGTGAACACGGGTGCGACGACGCTCACGGCGTGTGCGTACCGTCGCGGCGAGCAGCTCTCGCCGTTCTCGACGGAGTCGGTCACCGGGACCGAGGTCGACCGTCGGATCGCCGCCGCCATCGACGCGGAGACTGAGGGACGCGTCCACGTCGATCGAACGACCGCCCGCGAGTACAAAGAGGAGCACGCCGACGTGTCCGACTTCGAGCCGTTCACCGACGTCGTCAACGGGCCCGACGGTGACAGCCGCGAGTTCACCGTCGACCGCGCCGTTCGGGAGCCGGTCGAGCGGTACATCGACGACGCGGTCGACGCCGTCGCAAACGAGTTTCTGCCCGAACTCGCGACCGACCACCTGAAATCGTCCCAGATCGCCCTCGGCCGGCCCGTCGTCGTCACCGGCGGGATGGCGTGTATCCCCGGACTCGCCGAGGCGTTCGAGCATCGACTGAGCGAGGAGCTCGACCGGGATATCGAGGTCATCACGCCTGACGATCCGGCCGAGGCCGCCACCGAGGGTGCCGCACGCGTCGCCACGCGATTGGTCTTCGCGTCTCCGTCCAGCTAACGGAGGTCCGAGCGAGCGTCGGCTCGGGCGTTGACTGGTCCGTGCTACGGTGACCGCGAACGGGAGCGACCGTCGACGTCCGGGACGTCGAACAGTCGTTCGGCGTCGTCGACCTGTCTCCGGTAGATCCCACGTCCCTTGAGCCGCGGGATCGAGTGCGTGTGGAGCCGCCGCGCCGCGCGGTCGTACACGAGCGGGAACACGTTCGTCCGGCGCTTCGCGACCGTATACGACGTCGCCCGTTCGACGAGCGCCTCGTCGGGGGCGGGGACGGTGACAACGACGTAGCCGATCGGCGTCGTCGAGCCGCCGGGGTTCACGACCCGTTCGAGCAGTAGCTCGCGGAAGTCGTCTGCGGTCTCGACCACCGCCGACGGGCCGTAGTCGGTGCCGTCGACGACGGTCGCGAGCAGATGTACGTCCCCGACGGTCGGATCCTCGTCGCGAGCGGCCCACACGGGATCGAACCCGTTCGTCCACTCGTCGACGACGTCGAACCCGTGCTCCCGTCGCTTGGCGACGACCGCATCGTGGTACCGGCTGTGATCCATGGCCGTCGTCCGTACTCCATGGTTAAAAATGATATATGTGATCACGAGGCATGCGATCGTCGTCGATACGCGTCCCTCGTCGGATACGAGGAGGCAACGAGCTGTCACGTCCGGAACACTCCCGACGCGAAGAACTCCCCGAAGGGGCTGCGGAGAGGCTGGCGAACTCATAACTGGCGTTGATCGTCGCAGGTACGTCCGCACTCATCGGTCTGGGGACCGTCACAACGCCGAGAAGACGGCTCTCCAACCGGCGCTGCAGTGATCGACTCGCCGACGATACCGCCGAGTACGTCGTTCCGGGCGGATTCGAACCAGGGAGCGGGAGGTGAGCGAGCAAAGCGAGCGAACGGGAGCGAGTGCGGTTCGAATCCGTCGGATATCTGCGGCTCGCGGGTTGCTCGCCGCAGGATAGTCCCGGGCGGATTCGAACCGCCGTCAATGGCTCCAAAGGCCATTATGATTGGCCACTACACCACGGGACTGCGAGTACGCGTAACCCGCCCGGACTCAAGTAGGTTACTTTCCGTTTCGACCGCCCCGACCGCGACGTCGCTCCCGTCGATCGCGTCAGGCTCCCTCGGAGAGGCGGTCGTATCGCTCCTCGAAGTTGCGCAGACAGGAGCCGCAACAGAAGTGATACAGCGTGCCGTCGATGCGGGCGGACTCCCCTTCGGCGGTGACGGTGTTGTCGCACTCGACGCAGTCGACCGCGAGGTCGACGTCGCCGAGCGCGGGCGACCAGTCGGCTCGGTCGACGACCCGAACGGAGAGTTCGTGGACCGACGCCAAACCGACCGCGTCGTCGACCAGTCCCCGGACGTCGCCGTCGGGGATCCGCGCTGAGACGGTCACGTCGCCCTCGGCGGTGAGGAAGACGTGCTCGACGCGCTCGTGGTCGACGAGCGACTCGTACACGTCCGCCGCGTCCGCCGGAGCGGACCGAATCGTCACGAGCGTCTCCAGTCCGGCCGACAGTTCACGGCCGTCGATCCGCACCGTGAACCCCTCGATGACGCCCGCCTCCCGCAGGCGATCGATGCGGTCGGAGACCGCCGGTGCCGAGAGTCCGACGCGGTCGGCGATGTCGCTGTACGCGCGGCGGGCGTCCGCCAGCAGGAGCCGAAGGATCTCTCTGTCCGTCTCGTCGAGCGTGCGCATATCTCGAGATTTCCGAGGAACACGTAAAAGTGTCCGGTCGATTCTCGCTATCCCACGCGGTGTGTGGTGCCCCTCGCGATCACGGGCGGTCCCAGTCGCTGGGACGGTCCGATGCGTCTTTGCTGTCGCGGGAACTACGCCCACGTGTGAGCGACGACGAACCGGAGAAACCGCCCATGCTCGTCCTGCTCGAGTCGCTGGAGTTCTACCGCAACGTCCGGATCGGTGCCGTTGCCGGCGTCGTTCTCGCGGCGGGGTTGTACCTCGTCCGGACGTTCGAACTGCTGGGGCCGTTGACGGAGGCGCGGGACTACCCGATCGTCGGCCCGGAGCTGTGGTTCCTGCTGCTGGCGGTCGTGTTGACGGTGACGTTTGCGCTGTTGGTCGCCGTGACACTCACGATCGGCGAGGCGATCCGTGGCGCAAAGAATATCTCGGCGGAAGAGCGGAGCTAGTCAGCCGTACACGAGGCCTCGCAGTCGTCGCCGGTAAGCTCCTGGGCCGGCTCGGTGAGCTGATAGAGGTTCTGTCGGGCGTCCGCGAAGTAGACGTCCTCGTCGACGACCCCGATACCCTCCAGTCGTTCGAGCGCGTACCGGACCGTTCGGGCGGACAGCATCGACTCCTGTACGATCCCCTTCTGCGTCAGCGGACCGTTGTACTCGAGCACTTTGAAGACGAGTTTCGCGCTCGGTGGGAGGTCGTCGAGACTCTCCTGTTGGGTTCCAGCCATCGTGACGGATGCAAACCGTACACAGCCATAAATGTTGATGGAGCACCGACCGATCCGACGCAGAAACCGGCAAAATAAGCCTAATACTACCCCATGTGTGGGTGATATCTGCCGGTAATCACGGGTTGAACTGACCAGTCAGTCAGCGGATCGGCTCGCGCGCGGACGGTGCATGTGTCACTGATGGGTGTCACTGGTGGAGGGGATCGATCGGCGGACGGTCGGGTCGGTCATCGACTCGGGATCGGATCGATCCCTCGTTGCGGACCGTGTCATTCCGTTGCGGTCGGTCGGCTCCCGGCTCGGCGGAACGAACACCTTTTCACGGGCGGTAGCGGACACGTACGTATGAGCGACGAGTCGGGAATCACGGGTCATACCCGAAGCGTGGTCGTTACCACGATCTGCTGTCTCGCAGGTATCGCTGCGGGCGTGGTGTCGGCCGTCTACGTCGGGACCGACCCCGCCAACGCGGGCGAAACGATGGCCGTGCTGGTGATGGGCGTGTTCGTCCTCGCACAGTACCCCCTGTACAAGGTCATCGGCGTCAGCGACTTCGGCGTAAAGGACAACCTCTACGTGGCGTTTATGACGTTCACGCTGTGGTTCATCAGCTACACGATCCTGCTCAGTTCGGCGGTGACGCTGTAGATGGCCGACGACAGCATCGCCGTCGTCGATCTGGACCGCTGTCAGCCCGACCGATGCAGCTACGAGTGTGCGAACTACTGCCCGCCGAACCGGACCGGCAAGGAGTGTATCACCGAGCGCGGCGAGGACACGATCGAGGGCGACCCGGACCAGATCCGGATCTCCGAGGAGATCTGTCTCGGCGAGACGTGCGGTATCTGCGTCGAGAAATGCCCGTTCGACGCGATCGAGATCATCAACCTCCCCTCGGAGCTCGAGGAGGATCCCGTCCACCGATACGGCGAGAACGCCTTCGCGCTGTACGGCCTGCCGACGCCGGAGCCCGGCAGCGTCACCGGTATTCTCGGCCCCAACGGGATCGGGAAGTCGACCGCGGTCCACGCGCTCGCGGGCGAGATGGTTCCGAACCTCGGGTCCCACGAAACCGAGGACCCCGAGTGGGAGGCAGTGCTCGACCGCTTCCGTGGCACCGGATTACAGAACTACCTCGCCGCGCTGGAGGGCGGCGACGTCACGGTCGCGCGTAAGCCGCAGTACGTCGACCAGATCCCCAAGCAGTTCGACGGCAACACCCGGGATCTGCTGGAGCGAACCGACGAGCGGGGCGCGCTCGACGGGCTCATCGACCGGCTGAACATCCGACCGGTGATGGATCAGGACATCGACTCGATCTCCGGCGGCGAGCTCCAGCGCGTCGCCATCGCTGCGTGTCTCGCTCGCGACGCCGACTTCTACTTCCTCGACGAGATCACGCCGTACCTCGACATCGGCCAGCGGATGGTCGCCGCGCGACTCATCCAGGAGCTGGCGAACGACGAGACGACCGACCGCTCGATGCTCGTTGTCGAGCACGACCTCGCGATCCTCGATCTCCTGGCCGACACCCTCCACGTCGCGTACGGTGAGCCGGGCGCGTACGGTGTCATCACCGACCCGAAGTCGGTGCGCAACGGGATCAACGAGTACCTCAAAGGCTACCTCGACAACGAGAACATGCGGATCCGACCGAGCGCCATCACCTTCGAGGAGCACGCCCCCCGCGTCTCCTCGAAGGGGACGCCGCTGGTCGAGTACCCGGACCTCTCGAAGTCGTACGGCGAGGGAGAGTTCGAGCTTCACGTCGACGGCGGCGCGATCCACGAGTCCGAAGTGCTCGGGATCGTCGGCCCGAACGGGATCGGAAAGTCCACGCTCGCGAAGCTGTTCGCCGGCTCTCTCGACCCCGACAGCGGCGAACTCGACTTCGAGCTCGACATCGCGTACAAGCCGCAGTACATCGAGATCGATCAGCCGATGCGCGTCGACGTGTTCCTCTCGTCTATCACCGACGAGTTCGGCTCCTCGTACTGGAACACGGAGGTCGCACAACCCCTCCAGCTCGACCGGATCATGGAACAGAACCTGAACGACTTATCCGGCGGCGAGCGTCAGCGCGTCGCCATCGCGGCGTGTCTCTCCGAGGACGCCGACTTGTACCTGCTCGACGAACCGTCCGCGCATCTCGACGTCGAACAGCGGGTTCGCGCGACGACCGCCATCCGTCGATACGCGGAGAACCACGACGCGACCGTGATGGTGATCGACCACGACATCTACATGATCGACCTCCTCGCGGACCGCCTGATGGTGTTCGACGGCGAGCCCGCCGAGCGCGGACACGCCACACCGCCACAGGAGATGCGGGAGGGGATGAACGAGTTCCTCGCCGACCTCGACATCACGTTCCGCCGCGACGAGCGGACGGGTCGCCCCCGGATCAACAAGCCCGACTCCCAGAAGGACCGCCAGCAGAAACGCGACGGTGAGTACTACTACGCGCCGTAGTCGCCCGGAGCCGGAGCGGTTCGCGACGGCACCGTAGTCGCCCGGGGCCGGAGCGGTCGCCGGGATTCACCAAGACGTATTACGGGACGGGCTGTCGGTTCCGGTATGAGCCAGACCGACGGCGGGAGCGACGACGTCGCATCCGGACCGGCGCTACACCTCGAGTCCGAGTCGCTCGATCCGACCGAGGCGTTCTGTACGGAGGTGTTCGACGAGACGGACCGACCGTATCGAGTGGTTCAGTTCACCACTGCACAGTCGTTCGACGAACTCAGGGACGCGCTCGACGCACAGCTGCGCGAGATCAACGACCCCTCCGAGGCCGCGGTGATCATCATGACGCCGCGCGCGGACGAGGAGTCGGAGTCCTCGGAAGTCGGTGAGGGAACCCCGCTGTACGCCTCTCGCGTGGATCCACAGGATTTGACCGGTATCTCCGTCGCGTTCTCCCGTCTCCTCGAACACTGGGAGGACGGGAAGGAGCCGGTGAGGATCTGCCTGCGCGACCTCGAGTCACTGCTCCCGTACCACGATTCGGACCTCATCTATCGCTTTCTCAACACAGTTCTCGCGACGCTACAGGGAGCCGGAGCCGACGTGCACGCACACCTCGACCCGGCGGGGATAGACGACGCGACGCTGCACATGCTGACGTCGCTTTTCGCGCACGTCGTCGAGGACGGTGACACGATCGACGACACGACCACGCCGAGCGATGACGCCGGAGCGACGAGACCTGGTTCGGAACCGAACTCGTCGGCATCCGAGTCGAACCCAAACTCGTCACCGGCCGACCCCGACGTGGCTCGGACCGCGACGATGACCGACGCCGAGATCGACGCGTTCCTCGCCGAGCAGGGGTACGGAACGCTCGCGTTCGGCGGGGACCCGCCGTACGCGGTTCCGATGTCGTACGGGTACGACCCCGACGAGCGGGTGGCATACACGCACATGTCGAGGTTCGAGGGGAGCGAGAAACGCGCCCGTCTCGATGAGTCGGCGTCGGTGTCGCTAGTCGTCTCGCGATACGAACGACCGGACCGGTGGCGCAGCGTTGTCGTCGTCGGGTCGTTGACGCGGCTGTCCGCGGAGGAGGTCCGGAGCGGCGACGCGCTGACCGTGTTCGCCAACAGCGAACTCGCCTCGGTCGACGTGTTCAGTCGCGATCCGTCGACCGTCGAGTTCGACTGGTACGTGCTCGAACCGACCGAGATCACCGGCCGACGGAGTGCAGGATCGATGTGAGACGAGACTTCGTGTGTGGTATGATACCACTCACGAGCGGTTTTAAGTAGACGACGCGTCACCCCTCCCGCATGAGCGAGTTCGTGACGCCGCCGCCGCTGGAGGCCGGCGATCGCGTCGCCGTGATCGCGCCCTCGAGCGGCGGGGCACAGAACGCCCGACACGTGTTCGATCTCGGTCTGCGTCGACTCCGCAAGCGGTTCGACCTCGAACCGGTCGTCTATCCGACCGCCAGACAGGGCGACGCGTTTCTCGCCGCGAACCCGCGTGCCCGCGCTGCAGACGTCCACGCCGCCTTCCGCGACCCCGATATCCGAGGGGTAATCGCCACGATCGGCGGGAGCGACCAGCTGCGGGTGTTACAGCATCTCGATCCCGAGACGCTCCGCGAGAACCCGCCCCGGTTTTTCGGGATGAGCGACAACACCAACCTCCAGCTCCTGCTGTGGAACGCGGGGATCGTCTCGTACAACGGCGGGCAGCTGATGAACGAGCTCGCGGTCCCGGGCGAACTGCCCACGTACACCGAACGCTACTGTCGGCGTGCGTTCTTCGACGCGTCGATCGGCGCGATCGAACCCGCCGACGAGTGGACCGACGAGCCGTCGACGTGGTGGACCGACCCCTCGGAGATGGGATCGTCGCCGGCGTACGAGCCGAACCCCGGCCGGCGGTGGGAGGGTGCCGACCGACAGGTCGAGGGTCGGCTGTGGGGCGGATCGCGGGCGATCGTTGAGTGGCAGCTGGCGGCGGATCGGTATCTCCCGGAGCCGGCGGAGCTCGACGGAGCCGTGCTCTGTCTGGAAACCGCCGAGACGGTCCCGGAACCGGAGGCGGTCGGCGCGACGCTGCTGTGTCTCGGCGAGCGCGGACTGTTGGAGCGGTTCGACGGCGTCGTCGTCGGCCGTCCACCGACTCGAAGCTTCCTGCGAGAGCCGCCGGCGGAAGGACGGATGGCGTACCGTGAGCGGCTGTACGACGCGATCGTCGCACAGGTGGACCGGTACAATCCGGACGCGCCGGTCGTGCTCGGTCTCGACTGGGGACACACCACGCCGATCGCGCCGCTGCCGATCGGCGGGCGGATCCGACTGGATCCCGATACGGACGGCGTCCGGTGTCTCGAAGCCTGACACCGACGGTATTCGACGCGTCACGTGAGTCGAATGACGGACCGACCCCGGCCGATCGCCTCACCCGAGCAGCAGCACGTACAGCGCCGCGGCGGCGATCAGCGTCACGAACAGAACGCTTCGACCGATACCGGTCCGGATCTCGGCGTCGACGCCGGCCCGTACGAGGAACTCCCGCGGGTGCATCGCCGTCCACATCGTGACGCCCGCGAGCGCCATCGTGAAGCGGTCGACGGCGGCCCAGGTCTCCGTGACGCCCCACACCGCGCCACGACCGGCGTAGAAGACCGCCGGGTTGAGAACCACGTCGACGTCACGCACGTGGTGGGCGAGCCAGCCGAGCGGGCGCTTCAGCGAGAAGAACCCGACGAAGCCGACGGTCATCAGGACCAGCGCCTTCTCGACGTGGCCGAAGTAGAGGGGGTCGGCGTACCAGCTGTACGGGTCCGCGAGCGCCATCGCCGACTCCGTGAACGGGAGCAGTCCGATCTGGGTCTGCCAGGAGACCCCGAGCGCGATGCACGCGACCGCCGCCAGCGACATCCCGCCGAGCTGGAACGGCGTCGTGTCGGCGAGCCCGCGGTGTTCCCGCGAGGGTTCCCCGTGGAAGAAGATGTAGTAGCCGAGCTTGATGAAGGACATAAACGTCCCGACCGCGCCGATCATCAGCAGCCACCACAGGAGGTCATAGCCGAACAGCAGCGGGACGTTGTTCACCTGTTCGGTCGCGTCCAGCACCATCCCCTTCGAGACGTACCCGTTGAACCCGGGCATCGCCGTGATCGACGCCGCACCGATCACGTAGATCAGGAACGCGACGGGCATCACCTTCCAGAGCCCGCCCATCTCCTTGATGTAGTTCGATCCGGTGCGGTAGATCACGACGCCGACGGCCATGAACAGCAGGCTCTTGTAGAGGACGTTGTTGAACAGGTGCGCGAACCCGCCGGCGACGGCGAACTCGCCCCACTGTCCGCCCAGCGTTGCGAGACCGATCCCCGCGAGCATGTAGCCGACCTGTGCCTGGATGTGATACGACAGCAGCCGGCGCGGGTCGTACTGGAGGAGCGCGAAGAACACGCCGTAGACGGCCATGAAACCGCCGAGATACGCCAGCCACCAGCCGCCCTCGGGGAACGCTCGGTACATCACGTACACCGCGGTCTTCGTCGTGAACACCGAGAGGAACACCGACGCGGCGATGTGCGGACGCGGATAGGTGTCCGGGATCCACGTGTGTAAGAAGACGAACCCGCAGTTGATCCCGATGCCGATCGCCGCGAGCAGCGCCGCCGAGGCGTGGATACCGGTCGCCGCCGTGAACAGGAAGCTGTCGACGGCAGCGAAGTGGACCACGACCGCGCCGAGCAGGATCGTCCCGCCGACGCCGTGGAAGATCGCGTACCGGTAACCCGCACGGACCGCCTCGCCACCGTAGTGCCAGACGAGGAGCGTGCTCGTGACGGCCATCAGCTCCCAGAAGAAGATCACGGTCAGCCAGTCGCCGGCGTAGATCGTGCCGATAGTGGAGGCGACGTACAGCAGCGCGAAACCGGTCATCCACCGCGGTGCGCCGCTTCCGTACGCGTACAACACCGCGGCGGTCGCGAGGAAGCCGACGACCAGCCCCATCATCGCGGAGAACTCGTCGACGTGTAAGAGGACGACCGAGAACCCGAGGAACTCCGTCGCGAGGTGGGTTCCCTCGGGTGCGAGGTACGCCTGGACGAACACGAATCCGGTCGCGAGCACGCCGGCGGCGTGCCCCAGCACCCGCGGCAGCACGACCGCGAGCCCCGCCGCGATCGTGAGCAGGAGCCACGGCGGGACCGTGGTCACCAGCGCGTCGAGCGCGGTCATGGGCGAGCCACCTCCTCGGGGAGCCGCGTGTCAACGATGAGCTCGATCAGCTCCAAAAAGCCCATCTCGTACGGGATCACGCCGAGCATCACCGCGAGCGCCATCGCCGAGAGGATGGGTCCGAGCATGAACCACGTCGACTCGCCACCGCGGAGGGCGGCGAGTCCACGGATGCGATCCCAACCGCCCGGCGGCGGACCGCCGTGATGACCGTGCCCGTGGTCGTCGTGGTCGTCCTCCGCATGCGGCTCCTGGTCGTCGTGGTCGTCCTCCGCATGCGGCTCCTGGTCGTCGTGTCCGTGCACCCCGTCGTCGTGGTCCGTCGAGGTCTCGTGTTCATCGTACGCGTCACGATCCCGACCGACGCCGAACGGAACGTCGGCGTCGGAGGGCTTCTGGTCGACGGCGTAATCCCCCGTGTCGACCCGCTCTGCCGGCTTCGAGAAGTCGCGTTCGGAGGTGTCGAAATCCGGACGGATGACGCCGTCCTCGTCCGTGGGAGCGCCATCGCCCTCCGCGTCGGGGATCTCGGCGTCATCGATCTCCTCGTCGTCGTCGTCTCGCGGTTGCCCACCATCCGTGGCCGCGTCGTCCACTGCGCGACCACCATCCGTGGCCGCGTCGTCCACTGCGCGACCTCCATCCGTGGCCGCGTCGTCCGCTGCGCGACCACCGTCGGTCGCGGGGAGCGTCGACCGCCTCTCGCCGCCCAGCCGGAAGTCGACGAGCGGTTTCGCGTCGTGGTCATCCTCGGCCTCGAAGAAGGCCGTGTACACGACGGGCCAGAAGTACGCCACGTTGAGCACGCCGGACAGCAGCAACGCGCCGACGAGGTAGTAGGCGACGGGCGTCAGCTCCGCACCCATCTGGATCCCACCGATCAGCATGTAGTACTTGCTGACGAAGCCGGCGAGCAGCGGGATGCCGGCCATCCCGGCGGCGGCGACGGTGAACGCGCCCATCACCACCGGCATCCGCTTGCCGATCCCGGCCATCTCCGAGATGTAGTCGGTGTGCGTCTCGACGTGGATCGCCCCCGCACAGAAGAACAGGGTGAGCTTCATGAACGCGTGCGCCGGAATGTGGAGGAGCGCACCGATCAGCCCGTACCAGCCGAACAGGCCGAGCCCGAGTATGATGTAGCTCAGCTGACTCACCGTCGAGTAGGCGAGCCGCTGTTTCAGATGGTCCTTCCGTAAGGCGATCAAGGAGGCCGCAGTCAGCGTGATCGCGCCGATCATCGACATGACGAGACCGGCGGTGAATCCGAACGGGAGCGACAACGCGAACGTGAGTTCGGGACCGAACACGTCGAGTATCACCCGCGAGACGCCGAACGCGCCGGACTTGACGACCGCCACCGCGTGGAGGAGTCCGGAGACGGGCGTCGGCGCGACCATCGCTTCGGGGAGCCACTGATGAAGCGGCATGATCCCGGCTTTCACGCCGAACCCGATCGCGAGGAGGAAGAAGGCGAGCATCGCGAGGCCGGGGTCGGCGTTCGCGAGTTCCTGAATGCCGCCGGGCGTGAACGCGACGGTCCCGGCGAGCCAGTACACCATGACGGTGCCGGCCAGCACCAGGACGCCGCCGCCGAACATCGTGTACGCGAGGTATTTCCGCCCCGCCGATCGGGCCTTCTCGTCCTCGTCGTGAGCGACGAGCGGGTACGTCGCGATGGACAGTAGCTCGTAGAAGACGAAGATCGTGACGAGGTTACCCGCGAACGCGATGCCCATCGTCGCCGACAGCGAGACGGCGAACGCGGCGAAGTACCGGGTCTGGTTGATCTCGTCGTTGCCGCGCATGTAGCCGATGCTGTAAAACGACGTGATGATCCACAGCCCGCTAGCGAGGAACGCGAACAGCATGCCGAGCGCGTCGGCGCGGAGCGCGAACTCGATGCCTGGCAGGAACGTCGCGATACTCGTTTCGTAGGTCACACCGTCCAGCACGCCGGGCAACATCGAGGCGACGACGCCGAACTTGACGACCGCCGCGAGTATCGTCCAGCCCTCGCGGACGTTCGGCGAGCGGTACGACGCGACGATGAAGACGGTCGCGACGAACGAGACGAGAACGGCCAGTAGCGGACGTAGGTCCTGTATCGGGGCTTCAGTCATGCGAACACCTCCGTGAGGAACGGATCGAACAGCTCCGCGAACACGATTCCGGCGAAGCCGAGCGCGACCGCAGCGACCGTCGTCCCGACGAGGACGAGGAACGCCGCCGTCGGGACGCGGTCCGGAATCCCGGTCGGATCCGGTGCGTCCGGCTTCGGCGCGACGGGCTCGTCGGCGGCGACCGCGTCGTGACCGCCGTCGGCGGCGACCGCGTCACCGTGCCGATCGGAGTCGTGGCCGTGGTCGTCGTGGCCGTGGCCATCACCGCCGTGCCCGGCCTCGGGGAGGCCGACGCCGGCGAAGTAGAGCTGCTCGATCAGCCGTGCGACGTACACGAGCGTGAACAGCGTGCTGACGAAGACCACGCCCGCGATCGCGATCCCGGCCACGCCGCCGCCGGCACCGCTTTCCTGAACCGCTCCGAAGGCGATGTACCACTTGCCGAGAAAGCCGATCGACGGCGGAATGCCGACGAGAGCGAGTCCGAGCACCGCGAGGGACCCCGCGGTGTAAGGGGCACGGCGAGCGAGGCTCGCGAGGTCCTCGACCCGGCGAGCGCCGTAGCCGAGCGCGAGCAGACCCGCCGCGAGGAACAGCCCGAACTTCAACAGTCCGTGACCGATCAGGTGAACGATCCCGCCCAGGAGAGCGGTCTCGTTCGCGAGCGCGACCGCGGCGGCGATCATCCCGAACTGCGCCACCGAGGAGTACGCGAATATCCGCTTGAGGTCCGACTGCATCGCGGCGAGCACGGACCCCGCGAGGATGGAGACCCCGGCGACGACGAGCACGCCCGCCGTGATCGCCTCGTTGGCCGCGAGGAAGTCGACGGTGAACACGGTGTACGTGACGCGGATGAGCGCGTACGCGCCCGCCGTCGAGACGAGCGCGGCGACGAACGCCGTCACCGCGTCCGGCGCGCGTTGGTAGGCGTCCGGCTGCCAGGTGTGGACCGGGAACAGAGCGATCTTCAGCGCGAAGCCGGCGACGATGAAGGCGTAACCGGCCTGGATCAAGGGGTCGGTGTAGCCGACCGCGGCGATGCTCGACTGGAGGTCGAGCATGTTCAGCGTCCCGGTCGCGAGAAAGACGTAGCCGACGCCGACGAGGTACAGCGACGCGCCGACGGTGCCCAACACGAGGTACTTCACGGACGCGTACGCGCTCGCCCCGGACCGGTCCGCAGCGATGAGCGCGTACGTCGTCAGCCCGACGATCTCGAGGAAGACGAACATGTTGAACAGGTCGCCCGTGAGCGCGACGCCCATCAGGCCGCCGGTGAGCAGCAGGTACCCGCTGTAGAACGCGTTCCCGCGCGGCCCGGCGACCCGAGAGAACGCGAGCGTGAGGACGGAGACGATGGCGATCAACACGAGCACCGCCGCCGACAGCTCGTCGGCGACGAGCTCGATCCCGACCGGGGGCGCGAAGCCGCCGAGTTCGTGATTGAACCCGCCGCCTGTGTACACCTCGACGGCGACCGCCGTGGCGAGCCCGACCAGTCCGAGGGTCGTCCCGGCGGCGATCGGCCAGCCGACGTTTTCGTACCGTAAGCCGAGCGCGAGCGGCACCGTCGCGGCGACGATCGGGACGACGACCAAAAGCGGGAGCAGGAGGTCGATCATCGATCCGTCCCTCCGTCGTCATCGCCCGCAGCCGTGGAACCGTTCGCCCCGTCGTACTCGCCGCCGGGGAGCGTCCCCTCGTCACGCAGCACGTCGCGAAGCGTGTCCACCCGAAGGGTGCCGTACTCGTCGTAGATGCGGATACACAGCGCGAGCCCGACCGCGGTGAGGCTCACGCCGACGACGATGGCGGTGAGGACGATCACGTGCGGGAGCGGGCTGACGTAGCCCGCACCCGTCTCCGTTCCGGGTGGGATGATCGGGATCGCGCCTCCCTCGACGTATGCGGCGGCGACGAAAAGCAAGAATATCGCCGTCTGGAACAGGTTGAGCCCGATGATCTTCTTCACCAGGTGCGGGTTCGCGATCATCATGTAGAGGCCGATACAGAGCAGGAGCGAGAACGCCACGTAGGCGTGGCGCGTTGTCAGTACGTCGATGAACAGTGATGTCGTCATTGATCGCCTCCGTCGTTGGTAAACGTCGGATCCGCTCCCCGGTCGAATCCGACCGCGAGGAGGAAGAACAGTCCCATGAGTACCCCGCTCACGATGGCGGCGATACCGAGAATCTCCACTCCCTCCATCCCGTACGTGACTGGTTTGGGGATGGGCAACAGCTCGTACTGCAGGAACGCCCCGCCGAGCGCCATCGTCGCCAGCCCGATGCCGGCGAAGATCAACGTCCCCCCGACCGCGAGGCCGACGACGACGGTGTTCGCGAGCCACTGACGCGTCGAGTCGATACCGAACGCGAACGCGATCATGAACACGACGGCGGCCATGATCGCACCGCCCTGAAACCCGCCGCCGGGAGAGCCGCCGCCGTGGAACGTCACGAACAGCCCGTAGGTGAACGCGAACGGTGCGACCAGTTTCACCGTGGTCATGATCACCTGACTCTCCGTGTACGGCGAGCTCTGCCGTTCGATCTCGGAGACACGCGGACGGTCGCGGGCCCCCGCCATCTCCGTCTCGCGATCCGGTTCGGCCGAGGAAACGTCGGCCGGGTCGATGTCGACGCCGTGATCGGCGTCCGGGTCGCTCATGCGAACACCTCCCTGTGAAGGACGATCATCGCAGCGACGCCGGCGGCGAAGACGACGACCGCCTCGCCGAAGGTGTCGAACCCCCGATACGCGGCGAGCACGGCCATCACCGCGTTCTCGACGCCGGTGTCGGCGTACGTACTGGTGATGTAGTACTGCGTGACGTCCACGTTGCTCCACACCGGCGCGTCGGCGTCGCCGACGGCCGGAACGTCCGACATGGTCAACAGCATGCCGGCGAACAGCACTCCGGCAGCCCCCAGCGCGGGCCAGTTCACCGACTCGAAGGCGACGTCGTGGTCGATCCGCGTGGTCTTCGCGAGCGTGAGAAGCAACAGGATCGTCGTGATGCCCGCCGAGATCGCGGCCTCCGTCATCGCCACGTCAGGGGCGCGGTAGAACGTATACAGCGCCGCCATTCCGAGGCTGTACGCACCGAAGACGATGACGGCCGCGAGCACGTCACGTGCGAGCGCGGTGACGATCGCCGTCAGGACGACGAAGACGAACAGGCTCGCCTCGACGGCCGTGATCTCGGCAACGACGGGTGACGGAACGGGAGCGACTCCCGTCATCGGCGATCATCCCCCTCGGTCCACGGGACGATCCCCTGTTCGAGGGCGGCACGGGCGATTCCGTGTGCCGCCGTCGGGTTCGTCACGAAGATGAAAAACAGGAGGATGAGACTCTTGAACCCGGCACCCTCCCAGCCGATCACCAGCGCGACGGCCGCCAGCGCGAAGCCCGCACCGAGCGTGTCGGCCTGTGATGCGGTGTGTGCCCGCGAGTACACGTCGGGCAGCCGGATCACGCCCGTCATCGAGACGAACGTGAAGAACAGTCCGACGACGACGAACAGGACGACGAGCCCGAGCCGAACCGGTTCGAGCGCGTCGATCACAGGACACCACCCCGTTCGACGGTGAACTTCGAGATGGCGATCGCCATCAGGAAGTTCAACAGGGCATAGATCAGCGCGATGTCGAGGAACGTCGGCTCCGACAGCGCTGCTCCCAACATCGCGAGGATCACGACGGTGTTGGTACCGAGCACGTTGACGGCGAGCACGCGGTCCTGCATCGTCGGGCCCTTCACCGCGCGGTACAGCATACCGATCGCGAGGACGACGAAGCCGGCTGCCGACGCAAGCAGAAAGTCGCCGACGGAGTAGCCGGCGACCACGGTGGCGTCGACGAAGCTCATTCGTCGATCGCCTCCTCGTCGCTCCGACAGCTCCGATCATCGGCACGCTCCGGTCCAGCGCCGGGACCGCCGTCCGCCCGCGCGATGGGGAGATCCTCGGTCGCGTTCGGTCCCTGTAGGACCGCCACGTCGTCGCGCTCGCGAGGGGTCGGGAGACGAGCCGCTTCCCGACCGTAGAACACCAACCGTACCCATCGTTCGAGCGACCCGTCGAACAGCCCCTCGCGAGCCCACGGGATGAGCGAGTGAACGTAGAGGTTCTCGTCGCGGGCGCGAACCGTGAGCGTCCCCGGCGTTAGCGTGATCGAGTTCGCCAGCGTCGTGAGCGGAACGCCGCTCCCGACGAGCACGCGCATACGGTTCAGCGTGGGATCGATCGGGAGTCGCGGATCGAGAATGACGCGCGCGACCACGACGTTCGACCGCACGATCTCGATGAGGAGGACGGGAACGTACACCGCCATGCGAGCGAGAACCAGCGGCGTCTCCGGGAACCTCGGGTCGTTGTCGACGCTGATCCGCGAAAGGGTGATCGCGACGATCGTCGCCGTCGCGACGCCGGTCACCCAGTCGAACCAGTAGAGCGGATCGCCAAGCACGAAATAGAACAGTAACGAGACGCCGAACGTGGCCGCGAATCGGATCCCGGTCGCCTCCTGAACGAGTCGCTCGCGGCGCGTCGGCCGGTCCACGGGTGCCTCCATGACGTCCAGCGAGGTGCTCGCGAGCTCGAACTCAAGCGGCTGAAGCAGCGTCGTGTTACCGACCGGCGTGTACTCGGGATCCAGCACGACCGACCCGAGGTCGTGCGTGCTGGCGTACTCGGCCAGTTTCCGGGCGAAGTCGCTCGGGCCGAACAGATACGACTCCGATCCGACGATCCCGGTGACGATATCGACGTCCTCGACGCCGGCGTCTGCGAGGTCCGTCTCGGCCCAGACCGCGACCCGTTTCAGGAGCTGTTCGGCCGCCTCGCGCCGATACCGGACGTTCGGGTCGTCGTCACGCCACGACGCGAGCGCGATGAAGTGAAGCGACGAGTACTCCCCACGCGCGGCGGCCTCCGCGACGTGCGCGACGGTCGCACGGAGCGTCGACGTCCGATCGACCGGAACGAGGACCCCGCCTCCACCGCCGTCGTCGGAGTCAGCCACCCGCCTCACCCCCGGACGCGTCGGTAACGACTGTGACGATGCACATGTAGGTATCTACACGAGGGGTCGATCGGACGACTCAAAACAGTTCTTATCTCAGCCAACTCGGAGTGCTTCCGAATGCGAGTTCCCCGCTCCCGCAACGGATTGATCGATCGATCATCGATACTCCGAATCATCCGTCACGGTTCAAAAACCGACCAAGTCTCTCGGCGATCCGCCCGGCGACAGCGTCTTTCGTCCCCGTTACGGGTTCGGGTTCGTCACCGTCCGCGCCGATCAGCAGCACGCGCGTCTCGTCGTCGCCCATGACGCTTGCGTCGTTGGCGACGACGAACGCGAGGCCGACTCGGTCGCGGATCCGTTCGGCCTCCGCGATCATCGCGTCGTCGTCGCCGGACGTCTCCGCTTTGAACCCGACGATCGGGATATCCGGATGCGCCTCGCGGACGGAGTCGATGAGCTTCGGCGTCGGCTCGAGATCCAACGCGAGCGGCGAGCCCGATCGGATCTTCTCTTGGACCGCATCGGCGGTGAAATCGGAGATCGCTGCCGCCGACACGAGCGCGTCCGCCGTCGAGGCCGCCTCCCGACAGGCCGCCATCATCTCGTCCGCCGTCTCCACGCGGATCACGTCGGCGTACTCGACGTCGGGCCCGTCGTGGACGAGCGTCACGTCCGCACCGCGGATGTACAGCGCGCGAGCGACGGCGCGGCCGGTCTTGCCGGACGCGCGGTTCGTGAGGATCCGTATGGGGTCGATCCGCTCTTTCGTCGCGCCCGCGGTGACGACGACGTGGGTCCCCGACAGCGAGTCGGGCGTCGTCGCCCGCGCGACCTCCGTGACGATCGTCTCCTCGGCGGCGAGCTTCGCTTTCCCCTCCGCCACTCGCGGATCGGCGAACGTCACGCCCCACGCCGCGAGCGTGTCGAGCGCCTCGAGCACGCCCGGGTGGTCGTACATCGGCTCGTGCATCGCCGGGGCCATCACGACCGGGACCCCCGCCCCGAGCGCGGTGGTCGCACACGTCGTGACCGGCGTGTCGTCGACGGCGGCGGCGACCTTCCCCGCGGTGTTTGCCGTCGAGGGTGCCAGAAGGAGGACGTCCGCCCAGCCGTCCGCCCCGCACAGCTCGACGTGTTCGACGTCGCCGGTGATCTCGGTCACGACGGGCTCGTCGGTCGCGAAGTCGACCGCCCACGGGTGGACGATGTTCGTCGCGGCCGGAGACATGACGGCGCGGACGCTCGCGCCGTGACGGCGGAGCTCGTGTGCGAGTTCGACGACCTTCACCGCCGCGATACTGCCCGACACGCCGAGCGCGACGTTGACCCCCTGTAACATTACTGGAGACGTTGCCGCCCCGACGTTAAATATCGTCGCGTCACCGAGCCGGGACGACGCCCCCGAGACCGGGAGACCGTCTCGGTGCCAGAGCCACGCGGGCGAGCGTCACGGGGCCGAACGAACGCCACGGATCAGTCGAAGCAGATCGCGGCGAGCGCGGTCGGCGTCACCGACGAGCGGATACGCGCCCCCGGCAAGCCGGTAGTCGTCGACCGACCAGACCGCGAGCAGCGCCTCGACTGGCACCGTTCGGCCCCCGGCAGCGGACCGATCGGCAACCGTACACTCCCCCCGAAACGTCGACAGCGCCGCGGCCGAGGCCGCCGGATCGTCGATCCTCACCTCGCGATCATCGAGGTGGTCGACGTCGCGGATGTCGTTGTCCGCGAGCCGGGTGCGGAACCCGGCGCGAGCCCGACGCTCCACGAGCCGGGTGAGTACCGGGTTCGGAGCGACGGACGGTTCGATCCGAAGGCGACTCGCGAAGAAGAACGGTCGGGGGTCGGCGTCGTCGACCGGTTCGAATCGGACCGTCGCCGCGGTCACCGACACCGGACCGGCCGAGAACGGCACCTCCGTGGTCTCCGCGACGCGCCGCCATCCGTCGAGCCGATCGGTCGGGACGGACGGCGGATCCATGTTCGGACACACTGATCGAAAACGGAGGGACGCGTCAGTCCTTTCGCTTGACGACGTCGCCGAGCGTCATCGTTCCGGAGTCGCCCGACTCCCACTCGGCGTCGACGTCCTCTCCCTCGACGAGCGAGATGTCGAGCGCGCGTTCGAGCTTTCGCTGGACCTCGTCGGTCGGGAGCGTGTCGCCGCGTTCGAGCTTCCGGATGAGACTCGCCTTCTCGTTGAGCTGATCGGCCAGTTCCTCCTGGCTCAGGCCCTCCGACTCCCGGGCCGTCCGGATGCGGTCGTCGTAGTCCGTGGCGATCTCCTCCATGTCGTCGAACATGTCTCGACGACGGCTGGACCCGCCCGAGGAGCCGGATCCCGACGATGACGACGATGACGAGGAGGACGGCGTTCCGGAACTGGAGCTCGTCGAGTACTTGCTCCCGCCCGCGGTGCTCGGCTCCTCGCGGACCTCCGTGCCGAAGTCGGTACAGGAACTACACAGCTCCAACTCGGCACCTTCGACCTTCGTCGTCGTCAGCGAGGTCTGATCGGCACCACACATCTCACACTGGGGCATACGCGGAGGTAACGCTCCCGGTCGTATAAAGGGTACGCCGCGACCGGTCGTCGGTCCCACCGGTGACGGCTCGAGCGATCGCGCTGCGGGCCGTGTCGCGTCCGGCACAGCATCGCGTCCGATGCTGGACTCGCGGGCGATGCTGGCTCGCGTCCAGTACCGACTCGCGTCCGATGCTGGCTCGCGTCCGGTACCGACTTACCCCCGCGTGCGGCAGGGGATGGTATGGACGTTCACGTCACCGGCTCCGACGTTCGGGGTACGACCCGCGCACCGCCATCGAAGAGCTACACGCACCGCGCACTGCTCGCGGCAGGATACAGCGACGGCGCGACCGTCCGGTCGCCGCTCGTCTCCGCGGACACGAAGGCGACCGCACGCGCGGTGACCGCCTTCGGCGGCGACGTCGACCGCGACAGGGACGCCGACGCGTTCGTCGTCGACGGCTTCGGGGGCCGCCCGGACGTCCCCGACGACGTCATCGACTGTGCGAACTCCGGGACGACGACGCGGCTCGTCACCGCGACCGCCGCGCTCGCGGACGGCGGCACCGTGCTCACTGGCGACGCCTCGCTTCGGTCGCGTCCGCAGGGCCCCCTGCTCGACGCCCTCTCCGACCTGGGCGTCCGCGCGGAGTCGACCCGGGGGAACGGGCAGGCACCGCTGGTCGTGTTCGGTCCGCTGTCCGGCGGCGACGTCGCGATCCCCGGCGACGTCTCCTCGCAGTACGTCACCGCCCTGCTGATGGCCGGCGCGGTCACTGACGAGGGGATCGACGTGGCGCTGACGACCGAGCTCAAATCGGCTCCGTACGTCGACATCACGCTCGAACTGCTCGCCGAGTTCGGGATCGAGGCGACGCCGATCGGCGGCGACGCGCGGGACGCGGAGCGCGCGACGGGTGCGACGAGTGCGGCGGGCGCGGACGGCTTCTCCGTGCCGGGCGGACAGACGTACGAACCCGACGGCGGAACCTACACCGTCCCCGGCGACTTCTCGTCGATCTCGTATCTCGTCGCCGCGGGTGCGGTCGCGGCCCATCCCGACGACTCGGTCCGGATCGAGGGCGCGCGCCCGAGCGCACAGGGCGACTCCGCGATCGTCGAGATCGCCGAGCGGATGGGTGCCGCGATCGACTGGAACCGCGATGACGGCGTCATCACCGTCGAGCGCTCCGCGCTGTCGGGAGTCGAGGTCGACGTCGGCGACACGCCCGATCTCCTGCCCACGATCGCGACGCTCGGCGCGATCGCCGACGGCGACACGCGGATCGTCAACTGCGAACACGTCCGATACAAGGAGACCGACCGGGTCTCCGCGATGGCCGAGGAGCTGGCGAAGCTCGGCGCGGAGACGACCGAGGAGCCGGACGTCCTGACGGTCCACGGCTCCGAGAGCGACCTCAGCGGGGCGACCGTCGACGGCCGCGCCGACCACCGGATCGTGATGGCGCTGGCGGTCGCCGGCCTCGTCGCCGACGGGACGACGACGATCCGCGGCGGCGAACACGTCGACGTCTCCTTCCCCGACTTCTTCTCGACGCTCCACGACTTGGGGGCTCGGATCGATCGGGAGGAGTGAGGGCGGTCGGTCCGCGGTCGCGACGTGAGCGAGCCGTTTGCGCCACGATGGGAGCGAACGTTCGCCCCCCGACGGACGCGACCCGTGGAGCGCAACCGCTTTGCTCCCGCCGGGCCGACCCGACGGTATGACCGCATCGGACGAGGATCGCGACGCGGGGTCGATGGGAGACGAGCAGTCGACCGCACCCGTCGGCGACTGGCGACTGATCCGCGAGGAGCGGCGACCGGGACCGATGCAGATGGCGCTCGACGAGGTCGCCGCCGAGACCGCCGCCGCGGGGGGACCGTCGACCGTCAGGGTCTACCGCTGGGATCCGAGCTGTCTCACCCTCGGCTACCACCAGGACCCCGACACCGTCGACTGGGGGTTCTGCGATCGCGAGGGGATCGACGTCACCCGACGGCAGACCGGCGGCGGCGGGATCTACCACGACGGCCACGGCGACGTCGCCTACTCGATCGCGACGCCCGCCTCGGGAGTCCCGGGCGAGCTGCTCGACTGCTATCACCTCCTCTGTCGGCCGGTCCTCGACGCGTTCGAGTCGCTCGGACTCGACGTCGACTACGTCGACGACACGGTCCCCGAGATCTACCACCCCGCCTGCTACCTCCGCGAGCTCCATCCCGCACACGACATGGTGGCGGGAGGCCTCGGCGATTCGACGGGCGGTTGCAACGACAACGACGACGGCGACGGCGACGGTGACGGCGACGGCGGCGTTCGCGGTCGAAAGATCGCGGGCAACGCCCAGTACCGCAAGCGCGACGCCGTCATCCAGCACGGCTCGATCACGTACGCCGTCGACGCCGAGCGACACCTCGGCACGTTCGCGGAGCCGCCGGTATCCGTCGAGCGGTTCGAGGACCGGGTCGTCGGGATCGACGACCTCGCCGACGTCGACCGCACGGAGGCCGTGCGGGCGTTCGAGGAGTCGCTCGCCGAGTGGGTCGGCGGGAACGCGAACGGCGCAACCCTGGATCCGGACGGCTCGTGGACCGCCGCGGAGCTCGACCGGGCACGGGAGCTGGTGGCGGAGAAGTACCGCGCGGACGAGTGGGTCCGGACGCGCCCCGGCGACCGCTCCTGATCGCGTCGGCCGCTCCCGACGCGCCGCTTCCGAAGCGGCTTTTTGAGTCCGTCACGTGGGACGGGTATGACCCTTCGAGTCGGAGCACACGTATCGATCGCGGGCGGCGTCGACAACGCGGTCGGCAACCAGACCGACGTCGGCGGCAACTGCGGACAGATCTTCACCCACTCACCGCAGGTGTGGCAGGACCCGAACATCGGCGACGAGGAGGCCGAGTCGTTCCGGTCGGGGACCGACCGCGACCTGGACGGCCCGTGGGTGATCCACACCTCCTATCTCGTCAACCTCTGTACGCCGAAGGACGGCCTGCGCGAGAAGTCGCTCGACTCGATGCAAGCGGAGGTCGACGCCGCCGCGAAGCTCGACATCCCGTACGTCAACGTCCATCTGGGCGCACACACCGGTGCGGGCGTTGAGGGCGGCCTCGACAACGCGGCGAGCGTCATCGACGACGTCGACGTCCCCGACGGGGTCACGATCCTCGTCGAAAGCGACGCCGGGTCGGGAACGAAACTCGGCGGCGACTTCGAACACCTCGCCGGGGTCATCGACCGCACCGACACTGACATCGACGTCTGTATCGACACCGCACACGCGTTCGCCGCGGGCTATGACCTCTCGACGGCGGCTGGCGTCGACGAGACGGTCGCCGAGTTCGACGACGTGGTCGGACTCGACCACCTCCGGTGTCTCCACCTCAACGACTCGAAACACGAGTGCGGGACGAACAAGGACGAACACGCCCACATCGGCGAGGGCCACATCGGGGAGGCGGGTATGGAACGGATCGTCAACCATCCCGACCTGATGGACGTCCCGCTCGTGTTGGAGACGCCGACCGAGGACGGTCGGAGCTACGAGTGGAACATCGAGCGCGTCCGCGAACTCCGGACCGAGTAGTTCACGAAGCCGATCCGCACCGAGCGCGTGCGACCGACCGACTCCGGACGTGTGCGACCGACCGACGGCCGTGAGTCGGGATCAGTCGTCTCGACCGAACACCCACCGGAGTCCCCCGGCGACCCCGGCGGCCGTGAACGCGTTCGAGACCACCCGCCCGGCGTCACCCCACGTGACCGGGTCGCCGGTCAGAGCGCCGAGCGCGATCATCGCGAACGGGACCGCCACGAACGCGACGGCCGAAGCGCCGACGGCATTCGGGAGTCCGCGGTCCGTGTCCGGTTCGGGAGCGTCGACGCTCGGAACCGGATCGTCGGCGTCGGAACCGGCGGAATGCAGTCGCATCGTGGAGTCTGGCGGGATACGGGTGGTGGAACGACGTGCGGGAGGGATCGCGAAGTGTGAGGGCTGGCGACGAGTGGTTTACAAGCGGTACAAGGCGAATGCCACGGGGCTTGACCCCGTGGATGAAGCCGACAACTCGTGATACAAACCATTAACTAAACACGTCTCTAATCAACAGACAGCGATGGAATACAGTCACCGATACCCCGCATATCCGACACAAGAGGTAGCGGCTGAACTGGAACATCACATCGACATTCATCGCCAAGGGTACAACTACACCCGGTACGAGTACGAGAACGTGGACGCCGACAACATCGGTTCCGCGTACAAACACCACTCCCGACTCCCCGACTGGAAAGACGAGTTCCCCACCTTCTCGGAAGTCAACTCGAAGGCTCTTCAACGAACAGTCACACGGTTCTACCAGAACCTCGGCGGACTCTTCGAGCAGAAGCAGAACGGACGAAAAGTTGGGAAACTCAAGTGGAAGTCACCTCGGGAGTTCCAGAGTATGACGTACTCGCAGTCCGGCTTCGAACTCAAAAACACGAGTGGCCGACGCGCGACACTCTGGCTCTCCAAAATCGGTGACATCAAAATCCGTTATCACCGCGACATCCCGAACGAAGCGGACATCAAAGAAGTCACAGTAAAGAAGGAGACGACCGGCGAGTGGTTCGTCTCCTTCGGCCTCGAAACCGACGACGCTGGCCTGCCCGAGAAGCCCGACGTGGACTCGCTTGACGCGAGCAACAGCGTTGGAATCGACCTCGGTATTCTCAACTACATCCACACGTCGGATGGCAAGACCGTGGACTGGATCGACCTCGAAGCCGAGTACGAACGACTCCAGCGCGAGCAACGCAAGCTGTCTCGCAAGGAGAAGGGTTCGAACAACTACGAGAAGCAACGTCGGGAAGTTGCGAAGGTGAAGCGCCACATCAAGCGGAAGATGCTGGACTACCAGCACAAGCTCACGACATGGCTCGTCCGTGAGTACGACGCCGTATTCGTCGAGGACTTGAACGTGAAGGGGATGCTCGAACAGGCGCATAATACCCGCAACAAGCAGGATGCGGCATGGCGACAGTTCATCACACTCCTCGAATACAAAGCCGACATCTACGGCTGTCACGTCGTGGAAGTCGAAGCACGAGGTACCACCAAGGAGTGTGCGTCCTGCGGTGTGGAGACAGCGAAGCCCATCTGGGTCAGGGAACATTCCTGTCCGAGTTGTGGGTTCGAGTGTGACCGTGACGCGAACGCGGCGATGAACGTGTTACAACGCGGCTTTTCGGAGTTAGGGCTGGGATGGCCCGAAGACACGCCTGTGGAGACTGCGCTCCCTACGGACACCACTACGGTGTCTGCAAAGCGCGTCGTAGAAACAGGAAGCCTCGGGGCTTGACCCCGAGGCGATTCACTCGACGTAGTCGATGTCTTCCATCTGCTGGGCCGCCTCCTCGCGTTCGCCGCCGTTGCGGCCGTAGATCTGCGGGGAGTCGACGCCGGTGACGACGATCATCGTCCGCATCTCGCCTTCGAGCTCCTCGTCGACCGACGTTCCCCAGATGATCCGGGCGTCGGGGTCGATCCGGTCGTAGATCTCCTCGACGACGCCCTCGGCCTCCTCGATCGACATGTCCGTGCCGCCGGTCACGTTCACCAGCGCGGAGTTCGCGCCGGAGATGTCGACGTCGAGGAGCGGCGATCGGAGGGCGCTTTTCACGGAGTCCTGTGCCTTCGAGTCGGAGTCGGACTCGCCGAGGCCGATCATCGCGACGCCGCCCTTCTCCATGACCGTGCGGACGTCGGCGAAGTCGAGGTTGACGAGACCGGGCTTCGTGATCAGCTCCGTGATGCCCTTCACCGAGCGCATCAGCACCTCGTCGGACACCTTGAACGCCTGTCGGACGGGGAGCTTCCCGACGGCGTCGAGCAGGCGGTCGTTCGGGACGACGATGACGGTGTCGGAGACGTCACGGAGGCGTTCGAGGCCCGCCTCGGCGTTCGTCCGGCGAACCTCTCCCTCCGCGGTAAAGGGAGTGGTGACGATGGCGATGGTGAGCGCGCCGGACTCGCGGGCGGCCTTGGCGACGACGGGGGCCGACCCCGTTCCCGTCCCCCCACCGAGTCCCGCGGTGACGAACACCATGTCCGAGCCGTCGATGGCGTCGTGGATCTCCTCTTGGGACTCGATGGCGGCCTCCTCGCCCACCTGCGGGAGGGAGCCGGCACCGCGACCCTGGGTCTTCTGCTGGCCCATGAGGATCTTCGTGTCCGCCTCGATGTTGACGAGGTGCTGGACGTCGGTGTTGGCTGCGACGAGCTTCGCGCCGTGGATCCCCTCCTCAGTCATCCGGTTGACCGTGTTGCCGCCCGCGCCGCCACAGCCGACAACGGTGATGTTCGTCTGGAGGTCCTGGAGAACGTCCTGTAGCTCGTCGTCGGTCATCGTCCCGGTTCGCGGAGGCCCACCGGCCGAGCCGCCGTCGCCGGACCCGTCGCCGAACCCGCCGGTCTCCTCCTCGGGAGACTCCTCGGCCTCGTCGATCGCGTCCTCTACGATAGAGTCCATTATGTGGGTCCGTTGCGACCCTGGCCTATTTATCTTTGCCCAATCGTCATACGAGGGTCTGACGCCGCATCACGTTCGATCGACCCGATTCTCGCCGTTCGTCACCGACCCGATTCTCGCCGTTCCATCGACCCGATTCTCGCCGTTCTCACCGGACGTGCTCCTCGAGGAACTCGACTATCGCCCGGTACGCCTCGATCCGATTCTCCAGCTTCGAGAAGCCGTGTCCCTCGTCGTCGAAGATCAGCTTCCGAACGGGAACGTCCCGCTCGCGGGCTCGCTCCACGATCGCCTCCGCCTCCTCGACGGGGACCCGCGGGTCGTTCGCGCCGTGGAGCACGAACAGCGGGGCCTCGATCGCCTCGACGTTGTTGATCGGCGAGATCGACTCGAGGAACTCCCGGTCCTCGTCGAGTGCGCCGTACTCGGCCTCCCGGAGCTCGCGACGCCAGTCGCCCGTGTTCTGGAGGAACGTGACGAAGTTCGCGATACCGACGACGTCGATCCCGGCCGCCCACAGCTCCGGGTACTCCGTCAGCGACGCCAACACCATGAACCCGCCGTAGGAGCCGCCCATCGCGACGACCCGGTCGGGGTCGACCTCCGGATGGTCGTGAAGCCACTCGACGCCGGCACGGACGTCGGCGACGGAGTCCATCCGATTCTCGACGTCGTCGAGCGCTGAGTATGCCTTCCCGTAGCCTGACGAGCCGCGAACGTTGGGCTCGAAGACGGCGTAGCCGCCGTTCAGCAGGTACTGTTTCACCGACGCGAACGACGGACGACGCTGGGACTCGGGCCCGCCGTGGATGTCGACGACGACCGGGTACCCCCCGTCCGGCGACTCCGTCTCGGGGACGGAGAAGAACGCCGGGATCTCCCGACCGTCGAACGTCGGGTAGTGGACGAGTTCGGGCTCAACGAACGTGTCGTTGGGGATCCCCGCGGTCGACGCCGCGGTCCACTGCTCCGTCTCGCCGGTCGTCGCGTCGACGACGTGGACGTTGCCGTTGTGAGTGCTCCCCGTCGCGGTGAGAGCGTATCGGTCTCCGTCCGGACCGAAGCTCACGCCGCCGGCCACGCCGTCCGGGAGGTCCGGCTCCGGGAACGTATCGATCCGGTCGTCGTCAACGAGTTCACCGGTCGTGATCTCCGTGTAGCCGTCGACGTTACGGGAGTAGACGACGCGACGCGATTCCTCGTGGATCGCGACGCCGTCGACGTTCCACTCGCCGCCGGGCTCCACGACGGTGAACGTTCCGTCGCCGAGGTCGAGGCGTTCGAGCTGAAGCGTGTCGCTGTCGCGGTCCGTGACCAGATACAGCGACCGGCCGTCAGGGCTCCACTCCGGGGTCCCGTACCGGACGTCGCCCTCGTGTGGCGTGTGGTGAGTCAGCTCACCCGTCGCGACGTCGAGCGTGTACACGTCGTGATCGAACGACGAGCTCGCCTCGTGGACGATCAGCCGGTCGTCGTCCGGCGACCAGCCCGCGACCGAGAGCCAGCCGTCTCCCTCGTACACGAGCGTCGCGTCCGATCCCGTCTCGTCGCGGCGCTGCACGTACACGTCGAACACCGACTCGTCCCGGCGGTTGGAGGCGAACGCGAACCGCTCGCCGTCCCCGCTCCAGCCGCCCCACCGGTGTTTCGCCTTTGGTCGCCGTGTGAGGTTCGTTATCGTCCCCGCTTCGTAGTCGAGTCGGTGGAGCTGTGCGCGCTCGTTGCCGCCGCGGTCCATGCCGAACACCGCCTCCGACCGCTCGGGAGAGGCGTCGACGAAGGTGACCCGCTCCTCGAAGAACGTGTGCTGTTCCGGCCAGCCACGCGGCTCCGCGAGCGACCACACCTGCGGGGTTCCGGTCGTGTCCAACAGGAAGGAGAGCCGACCGTCCGGGGCCAGATCCGCGCCCCCGGCGTGACGGACGTTGAGGTAGCGTTCGACGTCGTAGCTGTGCATACGCCCGAGTTCCACGTCCGACGGGAAACCGTTTCTGGTGGATCCGACGCGGAGACGGTCGCGTTCGAGCCCGGATCGATGCCGTGTCTTTTTATCGGCCCCTCCCATCGGTTCCGCGTATGCGTATCGCGTTCGTCTCGCCGTTCACGCCGGACCACGGGACCACTCCGGCTCGGGAACGAACGCATCGGATCGCGAGCGGGCTCGCCGCCCGCGGCCACGACGTGACGTGGCTGTGTGCGCGCTGGTGGGGCGGCGATCATCCGACGTTCGCGGACGACGGGATCGAGTACCGGTCCGTCGTCGTCGATCCCTCGCCGTCGGCGTTCGCCACGAAGCTCCCGACGGCGTTGTATCGCGTCTCCCCGGACGTCGTCCACGCGGTCAACAGTCCCCCGACGCCCGCACTCGCGGCGACCGTCACCGGTACCCTCTCCCGGGTTCCCGTCGTCGTCGACTGGTGGCGAGACCGGCCGGCGGACGACCCTCGGCGCTATCGGCTTCTCGCCCGCGGCGCAGACCGGGTAACGACACCCTCGCGGACGACGAAGACCCACGTCCGTGAACACGGTGCCGACGGCGACGACGTTCGGGTGATCCCGGAGAGCATCGACGTCGCTCTCGTCGAACGCGCTCCGATCGACGACCGGTTCGACGCCGTCTACTCCCGGCGACTCGACCGCCACGCCAACGTCGAGACCTTCCTGCTCGCGCTGGCGGAGCTCCGCGAACGAAACTGGAACGCGGCGGTCATCGGAGACGGTCCGGAGCGGGGACGGATCGAGTCGACCGCGAGCGACCTCCGGATCGACGACCGCGTGACGTTTCTCGGAGATCTGCCGATCGAGGAGCGCGTCGCGGTGTTCAAGGGGACCCACGTCGTCGCGGGAACCGCGACGTGGGAGACGTTCCCGACGGAGCTCCTGTGGGCGCTCGCGTGCGGCTGCGTCGGCCTCGTCGAGTATCAGGCGGACTCCAGCGCACACGAACTGGTCGAGGGACGTACTCGAGGGCGGCTCGTGACCAGTCCGGCGGAGCTCGCGGACGAGATCGTCGCCGTCGGCGATCTGGAACGTCGGCACGTCGACCACGAGTTCGACGAGTACGACCACGGTGCCGTCCTCGACCGATACGTGGACTGTTACCGCGAACTAACGGGAGAAACGTAGCGAAGCGGATCGAACGGCTCGAACGCAGCGAACCGACGCGGAGCGATCGGGCCCGGCTACTCCTGGGTGATCGTACCGCCGTACTTCATGAACACGAACGCGAGCCCGAGCGTGCTCACCATGGCGATGAACGTCGCGATCCCGAGCGCGCGGGCACCCTGCGGGACGAACACCGCACCCGCGCCGCCGCCGTCGCCCACCGCCTCGGTCGGGATGTCGTCGCCGACCGCCAGCCCTCCGTGCATTCCGACGGCGTCGTGGGGGGCACAGTGGTAGTGAGTGATCCCCTCATCGTCCTCGCTCGTCTCGTAGGTGTACGTGTATCCCTCCTCGTCGACGGGGTCCCCGCTGTCGAGGGCGGCTTCGCCCTCGACCGTCTCGACGTTGTGGCCGCCGCCCTGTCCGGTCCACTCGAACGTGATGGTCGTGCCGGGATCGACCCACAGGAGGGTGGCGTCGAACGCCAGACCGTCGTCGTCCGCTCCGACCATGACCGTCACGTCGTCCTGGCCGCGTGCGTCCTCGTACGTGCCGAGGTTCCCCTCCGCGGCGGTCGGCCAGTCGGGAACCACGTCGCCGCCGCCGTCGTCTCCTTCGTCTTCCTCCCCGTCATCCTCCTGTCCCGCCGCCGTTCCCGACGCGCCCAGGGCCGCGCCAGCGGCCGCTGCCGCGCCGCCGGCGGTCCGCATGAACGTGCGTCGAGAGACGTCGTCCGTACTCATACAGCCCGCTTGGTGACCCCCTGTAGTGAATATGTTGGTTCGCGTTCCCTCGCCGGACGAGTGTTTATAAACGAAGCCGCGGCCACACGGCCCGTGGCATAGCCATCGCCCCGGAGCGGTCGAGGCGGGTGCGCGGCGAGCCGCCCGGGGCCGACATCCGTTCGCCGCCTGTTCGCTTTGCGTGCCCAACGGGGGAGATGCGAGGACCACGTTCCGCCCATCGACGCCGTGCCTGACCGACCGATCACTCCCGGATGCCGTCGAGCTCCTCGACGAACGCCGTCAACCCCGACCGGGTGACGTGGGGCATACAGACCACTCGAAGGTCGCCCCGACCGGTGCGAGCGATCTTCCAGCCCGCCTCTCGGAGCGCGGTGAACTCCTCGTCGGGAACCGCGGCGGCGACGATCGGGAGTTCGGGATCCACGACGTCGTAGCCGCGGTCGTCGAGCGCGCCCGCGAGCCACGCCGCGTTCCCGGCCGCTCGCTTCGCCGCTCCGCGATACCCGTCGGGCCACAGCGCGTCCATCGCCGCGACCGCCCCGGCGACGCCGGCTCCGCTCCGGGTTCCGGTCAGCGTCGCCTGCGAGCGCGTCTCCAGATACGGCGTCTCCACGGCGAGCGCGTCGAGCGCGGCGCTTTCGCGTGCCACCAGCCCGCCCGCCGGGACCGCGGCCCGACCGAACTTGTGCGGATCGACGGTGAGCGTATCGATCGGGGCGTCACCGAACGACCAGTCGTGATCGGTGAACGGAAGCAGAAAGCCGCCCCACGCCGCGTCGACGTGCATCATCGCTCCGGCGTCGTGAGCGATCCGGGTTAGCTCCGGGATCGGATCCACCCGGCCGTACTCAGTCGTGCCAGCGACGCCGACGACGAGCGCCGTGCTCGCGTTGACCGCGGCGTCGACCGCGGCGAGATCGGCTCGATAGTCGCTCTCGAGCGGGACCGTCCGGAGATCGACGCCCAACAGCTCGGCCGCCTTCCGGAACGAGAAGTGTGCGCTCTCCGGGGCGACGACGTTGGGATCGGCAGCGTCGTGTCGGTTCCGTGCCGATCGAACCGCCTGAATGTTCGCTTCCGTGCCACCCGAGGTGACGTATCCGGCCGCCGATCCGGGGTTCGGATGGTCGGACAGCGCCGCGAGCAGTTCGACGGCGCGATCCTCCAACGACGCGACGGTCTCGTACGTCGCCGGATCCCCCGGATTCGACGCTAAAAACCGCTCTGCCGCCTCCCGAGCCGCTGGATGGGGCTCAGTACACATCGAGGAGAGAACTCGATCGAACGACTGCGGCTCGGCCTGCTGCATTCGTCCACTCGTCTCCCGGCGAGCCTCTTACTCGTTCCGTTCCGGGATCAGCGAACGGAGTCGAGCAACAGACGCTGCTCGATCCGTTTCACTTCGTGTTGGACGTCACGGACCGCGTCGATGTTCGCGGAGATGGAGGATACCCCTTCCTCGACGAGGAACTCGACCATCTCGGTCTTCGACCCGGCCTGCCCACAGATGCTGGTGTCGACGTCGAGTTCACGGCACGTCTCGATCGTGTCCGCGATGAGCGTCAACACTGCGGGGTGAAGCTCGTCGAACCGATCCGCGACGTGTTCGTTGTTGCGATCGACCGCCAGCGTGTACTGGGTTAAGTCGTTGGTCCCGAAGGAGGCGAAGTCGATCCCGGCGTTCGCGAGCTCTTCGATCCGAAGCGCACTCGCGGGCGTCTCGATCATGACGCCCCACGTCTCGCGCTCGGGATCGATCCCGGCCTCGCGCATCTGGATCGTTGCCGCCTCGACGTCCGCCGCGTCGTTGACGAGCGGTAACATGAGCTCGATGTTGTCGTATCCCATCTCGAACAGTCGGGAGAAGGCGGCGAGCTCCTGTTGGAACACGTCGGGTTTGTCGAGACTCCGGCGGACGCCGCGCCACCCGAGCATCGGGTTGTGCTCGACCGGCTCGCCGTCGCCGCCCTCCAGCTCGCGGAACTCGTCGGTGGGCGCGTCCATCGTCCGAACGCGGACCGGTCGCGGGTAGAACTCGTCGGCAACGCCGCGGATTCCGTCTACGAGCTCGTTCTGGTACGCGCGCTCGCCGTGGTCTGCAATGTACTTCTCCGGGGTCTTCCCCAGCGCGAGCACCATGTGCTCGATCCGGAGGAGTCCGACGCCGTCGGCTCCCGTCGCCGCCGCGCGTTCCGCGGCTTCCGGGATCGAGACGTTCACTTTCACCTCCGTCGCCGTCATCGGTTTGACGGGGGTCTGCGGGCGGGCGGCCTCAACCGGCTCGAACTCCTCGGCCGGTTCGGCCTCCTCGTCGATACCCGAACGGATCGTCCCTTTGTCACCGTCGAGGGTAATGTTCTGGTCGTCTTTGAGATCTCTGGTCGCGGACCCCGTCCCGACCACCGCAGGAACGCCCAGCTCGCGGGAGATGATCGCCGCGTGGCTCGTCATTCCACCTTCGTCGGTGACTATCCCGGCGGCTCGTTTCATCGCGGGGACCATGTCGGGCATCGTCATCTCGGTGACGAGGATGTCCCCATCCTGAACCTGATCGAGGTGGTCCAGCTTGGTAACGACACGAACCGCGCCGGAGACGATGCCCGGACTCGCGCCGAGACCGTGGACGAGAACGTCCTCGTCGTCGTCGGCGTGGTTCGCGTCGCCGCCATTCCCGGCGTTCCCGGTCGCATCCGATCCCCCCTCGTCGGCCTCGCTGATCGTCGTGATCGGGCGCGACTGGAGCATGTATATCTCGTCGTCGTTGATCGCCCATTCGACGTCCTGTGGAACGCCGTAGTGGTCCTCAACGCGCTCTCCGAGCGCCACGAGCGCCTTGATCTCCTCGTCATCGAGAACGCGCGCCGTTCGGCGGTCGTCGTCGACCTCGATCTGGACGGTCTCTCCCGTCTCGGGGTCTTTGATCATCTGGATCTTCTTGTCGGCGACGGTGGCCTCGATCACCTCCTCGCGCTCGCGGTCGTACACGTAGTTGTCGGGAGAGACGGTTCCGGAGACGACTGCCTCGCCGAGTCCCCACGCGGCCTCGATGATGATCCGTGGCTCGCCCGTCGACGGGTGGCTCGTGAACATGACGCCGGATCTGTCGGCGTCGACCATGCGCTGAACGACCACCGCGATGTCGACGGAGTCGTGCGGGAAGTCCTTGCGTTGTCGGTAGTATATCGCCCGCTGTGTGAACAGCGACGCCCAGCACTCCTTGACTCGGCGGAGCAGATCCGCCTCGCGGACGTTGAGGAACGTCTCCTGTTGACCGGCGAAGGAGGCGTCCGGGAGGTCCTCCGCGGTGGCCGACGATCGGACGGCGACGAACGCCTCCTCGCCGTCGACGGCCATGGACCGATAGCTCTCGAGGATCTCTGATCGAACCGACTCCGGAAGCTCGGTCTCCATGATCAGCGCTTCGGCCGCCTCCTCGGCCTCGCGGAGCGCCGCGGAGTCCTCTGGATCGACATCGACGGCCGCGAACAGCTCCTCGTCGATCCCCGCCTCCTCGATGAACGAGCGGTACGTCCCGGCAGTGACGACGAATCCCGGTGGTACCGGGAGCTCCGCTTCAGTGAGTTCACCCAGCGAGGCCGCTTTCCCGCCGACGGTTTCGAGATCGTCGGCGTCGACTTCATCCAGCCAGAGTACTGCCATTCGTATACTCGGTGGATCCGCGAGCCGACGTATGAAGCTTCCGACCGGGGCAGCGATGAATACAATACAACTCGGCTGCGAGTGATCTATCGAGTTCCGGCCGGGACGAGGACGAGAGATCGGGATCGAACGGGCGTCGTACGGAGCGCTCCGGATCGTCGACGACGGGACAGACAAGCACACGAGCAGTCGTACAACCAACCGAAGAGGGCCGATCGCGTTGCAGGGAGACGAACCGACTGCACCGGTCCGTACCCGTCGTTGGCGTCGGACTCGCCTATACCTATTCCTCGCACGATACACGGATACTGAAACAGTTACAGCCTCTGTAACATCTCGCGCGTCGGGCGTGACCTCAGAACCGATCTTCGAGTTCGGAGCGGAGGTCAGCCAGATCGAGGTCGTTCATCGAGAGCAACACCAGGAGGTGGTACACGAGGTCGGCGCTCTCGTAGACGAGCTCGTCGGTGTCGTCGTCCTTGGCGGCGAGGATCGTCTCCGTCGTCTCCTCACCGATCTTCTCTAACACCGCGTTCTCACCCTTCTCGTGGGTGAAAAGCGACGTCGTGTACGACCCCTCAGGCAGCTCCCGCTTCCGCGACTCGATCGTCGCGAACAGGTCGTCGAGCACGTCCACCGCCTCCGTGTCGGACGCTTCGTCGGTCACGCCGCCACCTCCGTCTCGGGGAAGAAGGCGAGGTCGTGGATTCGTGGATCGTCGGTGAGTTCCGGATGGAACGACGTCGCGACGACCGGACCGTCACGGACCAGCACCGGCCGATCGTCGATCCGAGCAAGCACCTCGACGTCCGCACCTATCCCGTCGATGAGCGGTGCACGGATGAACACGGCGTGGAACGGCTCGGAGAGCCCCTTGACGGGGATCGATGTCTCGAAGGAGTCCTTCTGTCGGCCGAACGCGTTGCGATCGACGGAGACGTCGACCAGCCCGATCGGGTCCACGCGATCGTCTTTGGCGTCTCGAGAACAGACGATGAGTCCGGCACAGGTCGCGAGAACTGGCTTCCCGTTCGCGACGTGATCGCGGATCTCGGGGGCGATCCCCTCGCGGTGGATCAGCCGCGAGATCGTCGTCGACTCGCCACCCGGCATGAGGAGCACGTCGCAGTCGGGGACGATCCCGGAGTCCCTGACCTCGACGACCTCGACCGCCTCTCCGTGGGCCTTCGCGGCGCGGCGAACGGCGGTCGCGTGTTCGGTCACGTCGCCTTGGACGGCGACAACGCCTGCTTTCATACGACTCGGTCCGGCCGGGACGTGCAAAAAGGGCGCGCTACCGGCTCGACGTCAACCGAAGCGAGAAACGGAGCGCGGCGGACGGATATCTGGGGATCGACTCGTCAGCGCTTACGCGACCGTCAGCGAGAGGATCTGGACGAACACGCCGAAGAGCACACAGAAGGCAAGGACCGTCTTCGGATCGATCGATATTGCGTTTCGGTCCTGCGAATCGAAGTACCGAACGAGTCCTGCACTCGACATCAACCCGCCGGAGTTCTGTCCGCTGCTCATACGCCGTACTGAGCGTCCGGGTGGCGTAAACGTTTCGTCTCGGATATCGTCGGTGGGAAACCCTTATGCGCGGTCCCCTGTTAGGAATCGGCGGACAATGACCGTTCGACTTCTGGATTTCTACGCCGACTGGTGTGGCCCGTGTAAGACCCAAGACCCCATCCTGGAGGAGGTCAAAGAGGAGTTCGGCGACGCCTTCGAGCTACAGAAGGTGAACGTCGACGAGGAGCAGGACGTCGCCAACCAGTATCAGGTCCGTTCGCTGCCGACGCTCATCGTCGAGAACGACGACGGCGTAGTGGACCGATTCGTCGGCGTCACGCAGCGCGAGGACATCGAAAGCGCGCTCGCGGAAGCCGGCGCGTAGTCGCGGTCGCGTCTCGCAACCTTTTACAGCGCCGGTGCGTTTGATAGCAGTATGGCTAGCTTCGACGCCGCGGAACGCCGCAACCTCGACAAACAGATCTGCATGCGCTGTAACGCCCGCAACTCACCCGAAGCCGACGAATGCCGCAAGTGCGGCTACGGGAACCTCCGACCGAAGGCGAAGGAACGCCGCGCGGCATAACGCGTCCCCGACGACAGGGCCCGCGTACCGGGGGGCTTTTTTAGTCGACGACCGAACGATCGGTCGTGCTATCGGTCGAGCTGCACACACACTCCGAACTGTCCCACGACGGGCGTGATCCGGTCGGTCTCCTCTTAGAGCAGGCGGCCGCGGTCGGCCTCGATGCGCTCGCCGTGACCGACCACGACGAGATCGACGCCAGCTTCGAGGCCGCAGAGCGTGCTCCCGACTACGGGCTCGTCGGCATCGTCGGCATGGAGGTGACGTGTGCCGCGGGCCACGTGCTCGCGTTCGGCGTCGACGACCTCGTCGAGAGCGGCCTCCCGTTTGACGAAACGCTCGACCGGATCCACGATCAGGGCGGGATCGCAGTCGTCCCGCACCCGTTTCAGAAGACGCGCCACGGCGTCGCCGCACACGTCTCGGACGAACAGCTCGCGAACGCGGACGCGATCGAGGTGTACAACTCTCGACTGTTCACGGGACGGGCGAACCGGCAGGCCGAGACGTTCGCGGTCCGACACGGACTCCCGATGACCGCCGGCAGCGACGCGCACATCTCCGAGATGGTCGGACAGGCCGTCACGGAAGTCGGCGCGAACGATCGCACGGCGGCGGCGATCCTCTCAGCGATCGCCGACGGACGAACCAGCGTCGTCGGCAAGCGGACCCCCTGGCGCGTCTCGATCCGTCAGTTCGCCGGCGGTGCGAAGCGCCGCGCGTTCCGCACGATCGACGATCTCCGATGACCACAATGGGACGATGACGTATCTCCGATGACCACGATGGAACGATGACGTATCTCCGATGACCACGATGGAACGATGACGTATCTCCGATGACCACGATGGAACGATGACGTTCAGCTCCGACGACGGGTTCCCCGGTGATGACGGATCCACCGACGACGGCACTCGTCTCCGCGGCGCATCCCCCGATCTGGTCCGTCGCGCGATACGTGACCGGGACCCCTTCCCGGGAACTGCGGGGTTCGCCGGGCGGATCGGCGACCAGCCGGGAAGCAGCGGGACGGGGGAGGACGAACCGGCGCTCGTCCGAGACGTGCTCGGCCGCGAGCCGCTGTTCGTCGAGCGGAACGCAGCGGCTCCGACCACTGAGAACGCGTGGAGCTTCGATCCGACGACGCTTCGCGATCCGAAGTCGGTGGACGCAGGAACCCTCGTGACGAGTTCCGGACCGAGGACCGTCTGGTCGCTGCCGACGCCCGATCCGGTCGATCCCGAGGCGGGACAGCGAGCGGTCGACGACGCGTTGCGTGCCGTGCTCTCCGAACTGGGTGCGGAGACGAGTGACGACGGCGACCCGTCCGGTCGGCTCGCGGTCGCCTTCTCGGGCGGCGTCGACTCCGGAGTCGTCGCCGCGGCGGTGCCCGAAGCGCCCTGCTACGTCGCCGGCTTCGAGGGCTGTCACGACGTCGCCGCGGCGCGCGAGGCGGCCGCGGCGATGGGTCGGGACCTCCGTATCGTCGAACTGACACACGACGACCTCACTCGCGCGATCCCGGAGATCGTCGCCGCCACCGGTCGGCGGAACGCGATGGATCTCAACATCGCGGTTCCGCTGTACCTCACGGCGGAGGCGGCGGCCGCCGACGGATTCGACCGGCTGGCCGTCGGGCAGGGTGCCGACGAGCTGTTCGGCGGCTACAGCAAGGTCGTCGATCCCGCGAACGACCACCGCGTCGATGCCGAGACGGTTCGAGACGCGCGGGACGAGACGGTTCGAACGCTTCCGGACCAGCTGGAGCGCGACGTCGTCACGCTGCGGGCGGCCGGGGTCGAGCCGGTCGCACCGCTGCTCGACGATCGGCTCGTCGAGGCCGCGATCCGGCTTCCGGACGAGTTGCTCGCCACCCCTGCAGAGCGAAAGATCGCGCTCCGACGGGCGGCGGCGGCGTACGTCCCTGATCCGGTTGGCTCCGCGGAGAAGAAGGCGGTTCAGTACGGAACGTACGTCGCCCGCGAGATCGATCGGCTCGCTCGGCAGAACGGGTTCAAACGACGGATGGACGGCCACGTCGCCCTGTACATCGAGTCGTTGCTCGACGGCTCAACGGACCTACAAAAAAACGGCCCGTAGCGGGCCGGTCCTGACCAAACCGCTGCATGGAGTACCAGTCCTGCAGCCGACGCCCGATCGGTTGGGCGTCTATCGAAACGTCGTGGGGTCGGTATAAAATACGCATCCTGGCGACAAATATGACTGTTTGTCGTTCGATGGGTGCACCTTTGTTCAGAACGTCGGTCGCGTTTGAAACGTTCGACAGATAGGCACTCGAGTTCGGGACTGAAAGCGGACAGTCACTCGATACATCGGTCAGCGTCGAGTCAGCGTCGAGTCAACGTCGAGTCAGCGTCGAGTCAGCGAGCGTTGGACGGATCGAAGCGATCGCATCCGGACGGCTTCTTCGGGGGTCTATCGAACGAGATACGGGTCGCTCCCGGCGACGAAGCGGCCGAGATCGCTCTCCCGGCGGAAATCGGTCGCCTGGAGCGTTCGAAGCGCCTCGACGAGTCGGTCGGCGTCACCCGTCTCCCACTCGACCGGGTCCTTGATCGGGACGACCAGCCATCCCGACCCGAGGAGCTCCTCGCCGTGAAGCGCGTCCATGTCGATCTCGGTCTTCCACGCACGGGCGGTGTACTGCCGGAGCACGTGGTCAGTCGCCCGAGCGCCGACCGGGAGGAGAACGTGGGCAGCGATGGCACGGAGCTCCGCGTCGAAGAACCGCTCCATGTCGGCGTACGACTCGGATGCCGGCGTCCCATCGGAAACACACATGTGGAGGTACGAGAGGAACGTCTTCACGACTCGGAACGGTGCGTCCGCCTCCCGGTCGACGGGGGTACCGTCCGGATCGCCAGTCGCGTCCGGATCGTCGGCGACGTCCGCCACGAGTCCGGCGTCGGCGAGCGCCGCGAAGAACTCCGCCGACCACGTCTCGCCGGTGAACGGGATCCCGTCGTCGATCCCGCCGTGGACACCCGGGTGATCGCCGATCACGTGGAAGTCGGCGTTGGCGTCGCCGTACCCCGGAACGTAGCGGTCGCAGTCCGGCGTCATCCCGAACGGGTTCCGCGTGCGGTCCGTAACGTTTTGCACGCCCCGTCGTACGCGCTCCTCGCGTAATAGCCCGTTCGATCCGGTGATCCGACGTTCGGACCGACGCTCCGCCCGGAGCGGAACCGGTTTGGGCACCGACCGTCTACGGGGACCCGATGAACCGCGATACGGCCGTCGACCGGCTCGAAGCGATCGTCGACCGCGTCGAGACCGAGACGATGCCCGTCCCGGTGCGGGAGGTGTGGGCGTTCGGCGACGTCGCGCTCGGGCTTGACCCCGTCGACCGACTCGACGTGTACGTCACGAAGGACGTCCTGATGCGCGGCGACCGGAAGGCTTCGCGGTCGTTCGAGGCGGAGTACGGGATCAAAGGCGTCGGCACGTCGGTCCGTGCGGGGTGGGCCGAGTCGAACCCCGACCGCGTCAGAGCGAGCGACAACGGCTACGCGGCTCCCGAAAAGTGTCTCGCGGCGGAGCTCGTCGACGACGAGGAGCCGATCCACCTCGAAGTGTGTAACGCGAGCTTCGAGGACAACGTCACCCAGCGGTTGAAGGGCGCACTCGCGAGGGACGCCTACGAGGAGGTGCTCGACCCCCGAGGCGTCTGTCTGTGGGTCGACGGCAACCGCGACGAGGAGGCGTTCGAGCGGCTTCGCGAGGCCGCGTTCGCGATGCCGACGCTCGACGCGGCGCTCGGCATGTTGGGTGCCGACGACGACGTCGCGAGCGAGGCCGCGTCCGTGCTCAAAGCGGCCCGAACCGAACAGTCGGGCGCGTCCGTGCGCGGCGATATGGTCTGATTGAGACCTCCGCGTGAACGACTCGCTATGAGTGAACGGACGTCGGATCGACCTGTACGACGAACGAATCCTCGCGCGAAAGGACCCCTTCGATCGCATCGCCGTCGGTTGCTGCCGTGGTATCGAGTTCCTGTTCTTCGACGTCGAGCACCTGGTCGACGCCGCACACGAGCCAGCCGAGCACCTCGTCGGTTCCGCTCGTGTCCAGAACGACGATGTGTGACCACTCCGTCTCCGCATCGATGTTCAAGACGACGCTCGGATCGATGACGGTGGTCGTTCGGCCCCGCAGATCCGTGACGCCCATGACGTGCGGTGGCGAGTTCGGGACGGGAGTGACGTCGTTGGCGTCCACGATCTCGTCGACGTGGGCGATGTCGATACAGTACTGTTCGTCCCCGAGCCGGAACTCGAGGAGCTGTCCGAGCGCTTCGGGCATGGCGTTACTCCTCCTCGTCGAGGAGGTTCTGGAACCCCTCGTTGACTTCCGACACCATCGCGGTCTGCTCTTCGACGGCCGCGCTGATGCTGTCGGTCTCGTCGCTGATGTCCTCGGCGTTCGTGGACGTCTGGTCGACCATCGCCGCGATCTCCTCCGTGCTCGCGGCCTGCTCGTCGGTCGCGTGGGCGACCTCCTCGATGCCGACGTTCAGCTCCTCGACGGAGTCGCCGATCTCCTCCAGGCGGGAGAGCGTCGATTCGACCTCCGAGATCCCGGTTTCGACCGCTTTCTCGTTGTCCGCGAGGCCCTCGACTGCCCGCTCCGTGTTGTGCTGTATCCGGTCGACGAGCTCCTCGATGTCGTTGGCGCGCCGCTGTGACTTCTCGGCGAGGGACTTGATCTCCTCGGCGACGACGGCGAACCCCGCTCCCGCCTCCCCGGCGCGTGCCGCCTCGATGGACGCGTTGAGCGCGAGCAGGTTGGTCTGGTCGGCGATGTCGTTGATCACGGCGACCATCTCGTCGATCTCCTCGACGCTGTTTTCGATCCGGTGGACGCGGTCGTCCACCTCGTCGGACGACTCGTCGACCCTCGTCATGGCCGTTCGGGTGTCGCGTGCGGCCGAGCGTCCCTCGGAGGCGAGTTCGTTCACCTGGTCGCTCTCGCTCGCGACCTCCTCGGCCGACGAAGCGATCTCCTCGACGGCGGCGCTCATATCGGACACCTCGTTTTGCACCTGTGACATACCGTCCGCCTGCTCCCGCGAAAGCGCCGATATCTCCTCGGTCCTCGTCGCGATGTTCTCGGACGCGTTCTGGAGTTCGCGGAGCGCGTGAGCCGCCTCCTCCACGTCGTCGTTCTCGTGTGAATCGGCTATCTCCACCGTGTCGCTCGTGTCGTCGAGGGTTGACATGACACGTCCCTCGTGTGCGGTGTCACGTATAACGATTCGTGCCAAAATAACGCGCTCGATAACCGCAAACGACACGCAACGTCGAGATATACGGACCGAGAACGAGCCTTCGCTGTCGAAGGTCGCCCGCGTCACGTCCCCGGGGGACCCCGTGCCGAGTCGGCCGTGTCGCCTCGGTCACCGTTCGTCGGTGACCTCACGTCGTCGATGGGCGGAGGGTTCGAGCGGGTGCGACTTCCGTGTCGGTCGTTCCGTTGATCGCCAACGTCGTGCCGCGAGCGTCACCGAAGCCACGACGCCTCAGTCCTCGTCGTTCCGCTCCGCATCCGGCCACGTGGATCCGAGGAGGGTGTCGACGCCGCGCCGGAGGCGCTGTGACAGCGCCGAGTCGGAGATCCCCATCTCGTCGCTCAGTTCGACGAGCGAGCTCTCTCTCGGAACCTCGAAGTACCCGGATTCGTGTGCCGTGCGGAGTGCGGTCGCCTGCTCGGGGGTGAGATCCGTCCGTCCGCCGCGTTCGGTCCGACCGGACGGTTCATAGAGCCGGTTCACCGTCGTCCGGACGCCGTCGTCGGAACACGCGCGTCGAAACGACTCCAGTACCGTTCGGTCCGGAAACCGGACGCGGAAGGTCCAGTCGTTCGCCGTCCCGATCCCTTCGAGAACGGTGACGTCGAGGTCGTTGAAGGGGGTGAAAACGCCGTCCGTGTCGCTGGAGAGGTCTATCCGGACGAGTTCCTGATCGGCGATCCTGTCGATGTTCGCCTGATCGCGGACGTTCGGACTCTCCCGAAGCAGCGTCATGACGGGATCGAGCATCGCTCGAGGGATCCACAAGTACGCGATCGGGCCGGTCCCCGTCGGGATCACGCTGGTGAGACGAACGGAGTTCCCCTCCGGTATCACCGGAAACGGATCCAACGAGACGTCAGCGGATGAGACGGTTAGATCGCAGAGAACAGTCATTGGTACTCATATGTTGGTTAATCTGTAAATGATGGAGTATACCGGTGAAACGTTCCGGTGGAACGGCGATGGTCGGTACGCCGATCCCGACCGCTTAATTCCTCCCGACTCGAACGTCGTCGTGTGCGACGGTTCTCCGCCGACTACCTCGAACGGACTCGCGAGGGAATGTGGGCCGGCGACCGGACGGCGCTCGCCGATCTCGACCTCCCGAACCGGAGCCGCGTCCTTGACGTCGGCTGCGGCACCGGTGAACTCACGCGAGTCCTCGACGAGGAGACGCCCGCGGACGCGTCCGTGATCGGCGTCGACGCCGACACCGACCTCCTTCGCGTCGCTCGCGAGGCGAGCGCGCTTCCGTTGCTGGCGGGCGACGCAACGCGACTCCCGCTCCCCGACGACAGCGTCGATCTGGTCGTCTGTCAGGCGCTGCTCATCAACCTCCCCGACCCCGGTGCGGCGGTTCGGGAGTTCGCGCGGGTGTCGACCGACCTCGTCGCCGCGGTGGAGCCGAACAACGCCGCGGTCACCGTGCGGTCGACCGTCGACGCCGAGGAGCGACTCGAACGGGAGGCCCGCGCGGCGTACCTCGCCGGGATCGACACGGACGTCGCGCTCGGCGAGCGGGTCCGAACGCTCTTCGACGAGGCCGGGATCGGTGAGGTTCGCGTCAGTCGATACGTCCACGAGAAGCGAACGACCTCGCCGTACACCGAGCCCGAACTGTCGTCCGCGGCGCGGAAGGCGTCCGGTGCCGGACTCGCCGACCACCGCGAGGAGCTCCGGGCGGTCATGACCGACGCCGCGTACGACGACCTCCGTCGACGGTGGCGGGAGATGGGCCGTGACGTCGTCGACGAGATGCAAGGGGGCGAGTACGAACGTGTCGAGCGCGTCCCGTTCGACGTGACCGTCGGACGCGTCGACGGCTGAGGGACCGCCTCGGCCACCGGGCCCCGACGGCACGACGAACCACTCACCGACGGACATCCGTTCTCTCAGTTCGACGCCGTTGATACTCTCAGTTCGACGCCGTTGATACTCTCAGTTCGACGCCGTTGATACTCTCAGTTCGACGCCGTTGCGCTCCTCAGCGCGTGATGTGTTCTGCCCTCGTTGCGGTCAACAGATCGGGCTCACTGAGCGCCATGACAGCTCGGTTTAATCCGGTCGTCATGTCGCGAGGCGATCGAGACGGTGAGTACCCGATCGCTCCAGATCGAAACGAAGGAGTCGCTATATTCGAACATGAAACTGCCCTCAAATCGCGACCGTTCGTCCGTCTCTGAGGAAAACAACGCCTCAAGCGCATCCACGTCCAGCGTGTCATGAAGCGGAGGAAGGTCGGTGGGGCGGCATCCTTCAACCTCAGCGACAGCGCACAAGAGGGTATAACTCATCGATTGGTTCGCCTTCACTGTACGTTCCATACCTGTATATATGGCTCCAATCGGAAACCGCGAGCGATTTTCACTCAGATAATCACTACAAGAGATCGTGTAACCGATATCGAACAGTGGCGATCGATGACGGGAGTGGGTGTTGCACGTCGCCGGTCGCGATATAGTATTTAAATAGCCGTGAGCGGCGGCGATGGTTCCTTATAAAGATCTAATGCGGTGGCGCGTGCCTCCGAGCGCCCACCGGGCGTGAGGAGCGCGCGCGAGGGAGTCAGGGGCGGTCGCCGAGCGGGCCCGGCGACCGCCCCTGACGAGGTTGGGGAGGCGTGAGGCGCGGGTGCGGTGCCGTGCGGGGTGGGACTCAAAGGGGCAGCCGTGATCCCCGCGAACGGAGTGAGCGGGGGCTCGGGAGACGGAGTCTCCCGGTGGGGCGAAGCCCGCCGCAGTAAGCACCGCAGTGAGGAAGCGACAGCGACTGAGCGAGGCGCGCAGCAAGGCGCGCGAGTCGTCGCGGCTGGGGCTTTGCAGGCGGTCATCGCAGAGTCGTCGACCACTTATAAACACCCGCCAACAACACCCAAATTCGACTTATAAACGGCCAGACCACCGATCTGGTACACACACTCCCGTTATCGATCGATACGCGGTCTTCGGTGGCCGGCGGTTCCGGACGGGGACATATCCGAGGACGCGGACTGAAACGGGTCTGTCAGTTCTCGTCCGACGTGTGTCGATCCAGCCGTCTCGCGAGCTCCCGAGCCGCGTCCACGTGGTCGTCGGCCTCGCGGTCGCCCGTGGTCTCGAACGCCTCGAGGCGGTCGCGGATCTCCCCGGCCCGCTTCCGGACCACGTCGTCGTCGACATCACCGTCCGCGATCTCCGCCGCGAGCGCCTGTGCCTCGCCGAGATGCCAGCCCGCTTCCCGCTCGACCGGGCACTCCTCGGTCGCTTGGAGCCGTCGGTGGAGCTCGACGGCGGGATCGAACTCGTCGTCCGAGGGGTCGAACTCGGCCACCTCAGTACTCCGTCCCCTTGCGAGCGCGCTGTCCGTCGTCGATCGGGTGTGACACCTTACTGACCTCCGTGATCAGGTCGGCGACGTCGTCGAGGTAGTCGGGCTTCGCGTGACTCCCCGTCAAAACGAGCTCGAGCCCGTCCGGCTTCCGATCGATCAGGGCGAGCACCTCGTCGGGGTCGATCAGTCCGCGATCGGCCGCGTAGAGGGCCTCGTCGAGGATCAGCATGTGGACGCCCGCGTCGGGGTCGGCGTCGAGCGGAATCGCGGCGTCGAGGTCGGCGTCCGCCGCGGCGTCGATCAGGTCACGGGCGCGGTCGAGGCCCGCCCGCGCGTTCCGCTCGTGGTCGTCCTCGGCGGAGCCGTCGGCCATCCCGTGCCACCCGTAGTGGCCCGTGTTCTCGAAGGAGAATCCGGGAACCGCAGCGATCGCGTTGTACTCGCCGCGGACCGCCTCGACGGAGTCCGCACCGCCCTTCATGAACTGGAGCATGTGAACGCGATAGCCGTGTCCGACCGCACGCATCCCCATCCCGAGCGCCGCCGTCGTCTTCCCCTTTCCGTCCCCCCACCAGACCTGAACGAGTCCGAACTCATCGGGGGCGTCCGCCTCGATCACGTCGGCTCCGGGGACGATCCCGCGACCCGGCGTGTCGCGATCGGATTCGTTCCGGTGACGGCGCTCGTCGGCGGCGATTCCGTCCGCGTCGGAGCCGTCGGCCGTGTCGGCCGTGTCGTCGTCGTGTCGCTGTTCGCTCATACCGTCCCCTTCGCGTCGAGGCCCTTGAATCGGGAGGTCGGAGGCGAACCGGAGACCGAACCCGCGCTACTCGTCGTGGATGAACACGAGCCGCTTCGAATCGGTGTTACACAGACAGAGATGGATCCCGTCTCTGGTCGCACCGATCTGCTGCCAGCCGTGATCGCTCACGAACAGCGTCTGGAACGTTCCGCGGTCGCAGTCGGGGTTCGGGCAGCCGACGCCGGCCGCGTTCTTGTACCGCGTCGTGCCGCCGCCGGACCCCTGGCGAACGAGTCCATCCGTCAACGAGCGGAACTCCTCGGGCGACATCGGTCCATCCGTGCCATCGTCTGCCATACAGCGATCTTGAACGTCGGGGTATAAAAGCGGTCGGACAGCGGTGCGCGTCACGATCCCGTGGCGACGTCCCTGCGCTTGAGCGTCATCGGCCGACGGGGGCGTCCCTGCGCTTGAGCGTCATCGGCCGACGGGGGCGTCCCCGCGTTTGACGACGTCCGCGTACGCGTCCGCGAGTCGCGTCGGCTCCGGGAGCTTGTAGCCGGCACACAGCGCGTCGACGAGTTCGACCGCGGTCTCCGCCGACACCCGGTGACCGGGACTGACGTATACGGGATTCACACGACGGCTGTTCGGATACTGCCGCGACTGGAACGCGTGCCCGATGGCCGGCCGAGCGCCTCCACCCGCGGCATCGACCGTCTCGACGGAGTCGTCCGCGCGGATCGGCGTTCGCCATCCCGCGGGCCGTTCCTCGACGGCGTCGTCCGGCTCACCACACAGCAGGCGCTTGGCGACCCCGATGCTCGGCAGGTCGTGGATCACGCCGACGTGGGTCGCGAGCCCCGCCTCGCGGTAGTGGATCCGCCCCGATCCGTCCAACACGAGGAGATCGGGGGCGACCGAGAGCGCGGAAAGCGCGGCGAGGATCGGACCGCCCTCGCGAAAGGCGAGCAGCCCCGGAACGTACGGGATCGAGAGCGGCGTGACCGCGTGGGCGTACTCGACGACGGCACCGTCTCGGATCGCGACCGCGGCCGACACCGCCTCCCCGTCGTCGAGGCGGAACGCCTGATCGACGCCGACGACGACGGGGGCGTCGGCGGCCGCGGCGTGGGGATCGGAACCCGGATCCGCCGCGGGTAACCCCTCGGAGCAGTCGAACGCCTCGTCGATCGCGACGTCACCGGGAGCGAACGCGTGGTCGTCCGCGAACGTCGCCGTCGCCGCGATCTCGCGCTGGAGGGCCGCCATCTCCTCGCGATCGAGCCCCGGGTCGGGAACGAACGACGGGCGTGTCAGCGACTCGGGATCGACGCCCGAAGCACCTCGCGGAGGCCCGCCGCGGTCGGCTCCCCCGCGACCGGACGGCGGCATTCAGAACCGCCCGCCGGGGCCGCCGGGGCCTCCCGGACCCCCCGGACCGCGGGGACCCCGCGGGCCGCGAGCACCGATCGTCATCCCGCCGGGACCGCCGGTCCGCCGCGCGAGGTCCTCGTTCCGAACGCCGAACGCGAGCCCGATCGCGAAGCCGATGAGGTGTGCGAGATGGGCGATGCCGCCGACGCCGGCCGCACCGGTCGACACGACGAGCACCGCGGAGATGATGGCGGTTCCCCACGTGAGGTACTTCAGCTTCATCGGGATCACGAAAAAGAGGAGTATCTCCAGGTTCGGCCGCCAGACGGTGAGGACGCCGAGGATCGCGAACGTCGCGCCGCTGGCTCCGAGCACCCCGACGAGGCCGCCGGTCGCGAGGACGAAGAGGACGTGTCCGAGCCCCGCGAGGACCCCGGCGACGAGGAAGAAGCCGAGGAACTTCTTCGACCCGACCGCGCGCTCGACGAGGGGGCCGAAGAAGAACAGGACGATGCTGTTCGCGATGATGTGGAACAGTCCGGCCCGCGAGTGCGAGAAGACCGAGGTCACCCACGTCCAGACGTTACCGAGTGCGTCCGATCGGAGGACGAAGATCGCGTCGTGTGCGGGGTTGCCCAGCGTGAGGGTGACGGTCCACTGCGCGACGAACGTGAGCCACATCGCCGCGAGCAACACGTACGTCGCGTTCCCACGGAAGTAGCTCACGAGCCCGCCCGTGCTCGTTTCCCGGGCGACGCGTCCTTTGACGCGCTCCGTGATCCCACCGGCGTCCGCCGTCGAGCCGCGCGACCCGTCGGCGATGCCGTCGTCGAACCCGCTGTCGAAGACGCCGCCGGGGTCGTCCCACTCGCTCAACCCCGGACAGTCGTGGTTCTCCGGAAGACGGTGCTCCCCGCAGAACGTCTTCCCGCACCGTCGGCACTGGTACGGGAGGTTCTCGTACTCCCCACACACGTCGCACGTCGCCATTACCCGAACTTACGGCGGGGGTCCTAAAGCGGTTTGGCTCGCGGACGCCGGGAGCGGACGGCGATCGGGGCGCGCTACCGATCACGGAGGTCGTCGACGAGCCGGCGGAGCGTTCCGAGCGCGTACTGCCCCGGCGCGGTCGCCGCCGCGGGATCGACCGGCGCGTAGCCGATCCGCGAGCCGTACACCGGTGCCACCGCACGGGTGTGTCGTCCGGCCTCGCCCATGCTCATGGTCGCGACCCGATGGCCGGCGTCGGTCGCCTCGTGAGTCGCTGACAGCAGCGCCAGCGCGTCCGCACGCGTGTCCGCGGTGACGGCCAGCTTCGCGACCTCGCCCTCGGCGGCCGCGTCCGCGAGCAGGTCGACCATCGTTCCGATCTCGGGCGTCGACTGGAACTCGTGGACTGACGCGATCACCGAAACGCCCTCCTCGCGGGCCGCGTCCCGGATCGCCGTCGCGTGTGACTGCTCCCCTTCGGGAGCGTTCCCCCGCAGCGCGGCCAGTTCGACGTCGATCGCGACCACGTCGTCGTGGACGACCGCCTCGGAGAGCTCGTCGAATCGACCGAGATCCCCCGCCTCGCCGCCCTCCCACGCCGCGCGGTTCGTGGCGATCAGCGGGAGCTCCCCGTCGTAGTCGTCGAGCTGTGCCAGCGGGTCGGCAGCCAGATCCATACGGAACTCCACGGCGTCGGCGTCGCCGCGGGCCGCCGGCTCCTCGCCGAGGTCCGCCGTGGCGGCCGCCAGAACGAACTCCTCGAACATACGAACGGGTCGTCGGCGAAGGAACTTATAAACGCCCGTCCGTCGACGGGGTCACGAGCCGTCGTCCGCGGACGGATCGCGGGGACCCTCGCCCGACGTGCCGCGGGTCCAGAGGAGCCACGCGAACGCGATCACGAGCCCGCCGATCACCGCGATGGCCGTCGAGAAGACCCCGCCGTCGGCGAGCAGTCCGTCGACGCCGATCGCGGCCAGCGAGGCCCCAAGGAGCGCCTGTGAGACCGCACGCATGCGGAGCGGGGTGAGCGTCCGACCCGCAACCGTCGTCCCGACGACCGCCCCGCCGAGGAGGTACACGACGCCCGCGAGCCCGCAGGCGGCGGCGGCGACCAGAAACAGCGGCGTCCCCGATCGGGGTTCCGTCGCCATCGCGATCCAGCCGGCACCGACGAGCAGGAGCAGGCCTAAAAACAGGTCTCGGGTGTCCATTGCGTTGGTGTCGTCGTGGGGTGTGGGCAGTCGTCGGGTGTGGGCAGTCGTGGGGTGTGGGCAGTCGTCGGGTGTGGGCAGTCGTGGGGTGTGGGCAGTCGTCGGGTGTGGGCAGTCGTGGGGTGTGGGCAGTCGTCGGGTGTGGGCAGTCGTCGGGTTGGTGTCGTCGTTGGGCGGGAGTCCCCGTCGTATGGTGGAAAGACGTCGGTTCGAACGCTTACGCGACGAGGCCGTCCTCGGCCTCGAGCAGTTCGTGGTAGCGGTTCCGAATGGTCACTTCGGAGATGTCCGCGACCTCCGAGACCGCGGCCTGCGTCGTCTTCTCGTTGGTGAGCAGGGCGGCCGCGTACACGGCGGCGGCTGCGAGCCCGACCGGCGACTTACCCGAGTGGACGCCCTTCTCCTTGGCGTTTTTCAGGAGTCCCTTCGCGCGCATCTCGGACTCCTCGGAGAGGTCGAGATCGCTCGCGAACCGCGGGACGTACTGCTCGGGGTCGGCGGGTTTCACTTCGAGCTTGAGCTCGCGAACGACGTAGCGGTAGGTGCGGGCGATCTCCGCCTTCTCGACCCGCGAAACGTCGGCGATCTCGTCGAGGCTGCGGGGAACGCCGGCCATCCGCGCCGCGGCGTACACACACGACGTCGAGACGCCCTCGATCGAGCGGCCGGGGAGGAGGTCCTCGTCGAGCGCGCGACGGTAGATGACGGAGGCGGTCTCGCGGACGTTGTCCGGAAGCCCCAGAGCGCTGGCCATGCGGTCGATCTCGCCGAGCGCCTGCTTGAGGTTGCGCTCCTTGGAGTCGCGCGTGCGGAACCGCTCGTTCCACTTGCGGAGCCGCTGCATCTTCTGGCGCTGGCGCGCGCCGAGCGAGCGACCGTACGCGTCCTTGTCGCGCCAGTCGATGTTCGTCGAGAGGCCCTTGTCGTGCATCGTGTTCGTCGTCGGCGCACCGACGCGGGATTTCTCGTCTTTCTCCCGGGAGTCGAACGCGCGCCACTCGGGGCCGCGGTCGACCGAGTCGGCCTCGACGACGAGCCCGCAGTCCGCACAGACGCTCTCGCCGTGTTCCTCGTCGTTGATGACCTGTCCATCACACTCCGGACAGCTCAGGCTCTCGTCGGTTCGTTCCGATTCTGCTTCCGTTTCGTCTCGGGAGCGACTCCCCCGCATGTGCATTCTTTCACTCATAGCGATCGATCCCTCGGTAACGAAACTGCATCCGAGAGCGGTCTTACAGGCTGGATGTGGGAACAACACTTAAATGGCTCGGAACGTGTCGCCGGCGAGTCGACGAATCATCACGATCCCTCAGACCGTACTCGGGCCGCGTCAACTCCGGGAAGCGAAACGTTTGGGTCGGCACGTCACGGAGGGGTGATCGATGACCGATCCGCGCGTCGTCTCGCTGGCCCCGAGCACCACCGCGACGCTGTCGTCGATGGGTGCCGCCGAGACCCTCGTCGGCGTCACACACCACTGTGATCCGCCCGAGGACGCCGGCTCCGCACACGGTTCCGACCCCGTCGCCGTCGGCGGCTGGCTCGATCCCTCGCTCGAACGCGTCGCGGAGCTATCACCCGACGTCGTCTGTACGAGCGACGGGCTGCAGGCCGACCTCGCGGAGGAGTGCCGGGCCCGCGGCTTCGACGTCGACCACCGCGAGCCGGCGACGCTCGACGACGTGATCGAGACGTTCGCCGCCCGCGGCGCAGCGATCGGACGCCCGAACGCCGGAGCCGACCTCGCCGCGGACGCCCGGCGGCGGCTCGATCACGTCGCCGACGCCGTCATGGGACGGGACCGCCCGACGGTGTACTGCGAGGAGTGGTCCGATCCGCCGATGGCGGCCGGCAACTGGGTGCCGGATGCCGTTCGTGTGGCCGGTGGCCGGTACCCCTTCGTGGCCGCCGGCGAACGTTCCCGAGCGATCGACGGACGGGTCGTCGAGTCGGCGGCCCCGGACCACGCCGTGCTCCACGTCTGTGGCCACGGCACGCGGACCGATCCGGCCACCATCACCGATCGCGGCTGGGCGATCGATCCGTCGGTCCACGTCGTCGACGACTCGCTTCTGAACCAGCCGAGCCCCGCCCTCCTGGACGGGATCGAACGGCTCGCGGAGCTGTTCCATCCCGACATCGATTTATAAATCCGGGGCGAGCCTCCCACCATGCGAATCGGAGTCGGGAGCGGGAACCCCGTGAAGCGACGCGCGGTCGAGCGAGCGGTCGCCGACGGACCGACGGTCGAGGCCGTCCCCGTACCCTCCGGAGTGAGCGAGCAGCCGCGCGGCCACGAGGAGACGGTCGCCGGTGCGGAGAACCGTGCGTCGGCCGTCCTCGCCGAGGGTGGGTACGATCTCGGGGTGGGTATCGAGGGCGGAGTCGCCGAGTTCGACGGCGTCGACGGGCTCTTCCTCGTGATGTGGGCCGTCGTCGACGACGGTAGCCGGACCGGTCACGGTGCCGGCCCGAGCCTCCGGCTCCCGGAGCCGGTGGCGACACGACTCGACGACGGCGATGAGCTCGGTCCCGTGATGGACGACGTCCTCGACACCACCGGGATCGCGAGACGCGGCGGCGCGGCCGGCGCGCTCACGGACGGTCGGGTCGATCGCGCCGCGGCGCTCTCGACCGCCGTCGCCGGCGCGTTCGGACCGTTCGTCTCCGAACTGTACGGACGCCGCTGAGCCGGACCTCGGCGCTTACTTATAAACACCGCCACTATTCATCACAGATGTTCATGGAGGTTCGTCACGTGAGAACGGACGTCATGAGCGTCGGGAGCGATCTCCAGAGGATGGGCGGGTTTCTCGAGAGATTCGAACGCGGCGTCGGGACGGTAAAGGGCGTCGAGTTCGTCGACCGTCTCGACACCGAGACGGGGCCGACGGTCGACGTCGAGATCGGGATCTCGCCGTCCGCGGATCGACGCGACACGGCACTCTCCCCGATCGATGCGTCCATCGGAGACGACGGTCGGTTCCGGATCGCCTTGGAGACGAACGACGCCGTCGTGCCGCCCGCCGCGGACGACATCGACGTGGAGCCGACGGGAACGCACGTGGGGGCCGACGGAACCGTCACGGTCACGGTCCGCGTGTCCATCCGGGACGGCGCGTCCCCGTCGACCGCCGAGGACCGCCGAGCGCGGCCGACCGCCCCCGCCGACGGAGACGGGGAATCGGTCGACTCCGCCGGGAGTGGGACGGCTGGCGACGTCGACAGCGCACGCGACGATGGGGCCGGAAGCGACGATGAGGACGGAGATCGGGGCGTCGACGCCGGCGAGATCGGCGCATCGAACGACGAGATCGCGGGGCGCGAGCGAAGCGTTCCACCCTTCCGAGACCCGGACCTGCTCGCCGAGGTGTACGAGTCGTGTGACACGTTCGCCGAGATGAGCGAGGCGATCGAGATGGACGTCACGGGGGAAACGGTCCGCCGGTACATGATCGACTACGGGATCCACGAGCCGAACTCGTACGGGACGCCGAGTTCGGACGACGACCGACGCGAGTCAGCGCCGACCGATTCGGGCGACGATCCGGGCGACGATCCGGGCGACGGATCCGACGCCGACCCGTGCCCACCGATCGCCGTGACCGACGGGATCGGCCTCCGTGAGGACGTCACCGTCGACGCGCTCGTCGAGACGATATCGCGGTCGAACACGGTGTACGAGGTCCAACAGGGGCTCGAGCTCGGCCGCGAGGAGACCCGGGAGCTGCTTCGAGAGCTCGACCTGATCGACCTCGTCGTCGGGCGTATCGCCACCGAACACGAACGGGACATCGGTCGCGAGACGATACTCGAACGACTCCGGCAGGCCGCCGAGACGGAAGCGAGAAGCGCCGTCGCGGGATCGTGAGTGGACGCGGCACCGGGTTCGAGCGGTTGCGGGTCGAGCGTGCGCCCGCCGACACCAGCTGTTAAGAGACGGGGAGTAGTACGTTCGGGAACGACGACGCTCCCCCATGGCGATCATCACTGAGGTCAGGTTCGCTCACGAGGACGGTGCGCTCGCCAGCACGCTCGGCGCGTTACCCGAGGCCAGCGTTCACATCGTCGACGAGACGAGCACGACGCCGTCACGGAACGTCTACTTCTTCCGCATCAAAAACGCAGCCGCCGAGGACGTACGAGAGGCGCTCGACGACGACCGCACGGTCCGTGAGGTCGAACCGGTCCGGGCGGTCGACGACCGGAGCGTGTGGGGGATCGAGTTCACCGCGGACGCGAAACTCCTCGCCTCGCAGGTGACGGAACACGGTGGCGTCGTGCTGGACGCCCGGAGCTCGCGCCCGGAGTGGATCGCACGCGGATGGCGGGAACGGTGGTTCTTCCCCGATGCGGTCGGGATCCAGGACGTCTGGCAGTACGCACGGGAGGAAGGGTTCGAGTTCGAGGTGCTCGACCACTCTCGGCGACTGCAGTCCGACATCACGACCGTCGATCCCGACCCGCTCACCGACCAGCAGCGGTCGGCGCTCGTGGCGGCGTCCGAACGAGGATACTTCACGGAGCCCCGGGAGACGTCCCTCGACGAGTTGGCCGAGGTCCTCGACATCTCGCCGTCGGCCGTCAACGGCCGGATAAAGCGCGGACTGAAGGCGCTGATCGGGACGGGACTGGCCGTCGAGAAACCGGAACGGGAACGGCCATGATAACGACGCGAGTGTACGTGGAGCATCCGGATCTCGCGCTCGCGGAGACGATCCGGTCGACGTCCGACGTCGATATCAGCGTGATCGGCGACGCCGGGACCGACCCGCAGCGAACCGTCTACTTCTTCCGCATCGAGGCGACGGAGTTCGACGCGGTGGAGGCGGAGATCGCCGCGGATCACACGGTTGCCGAGTTCTCGACGGTCCTGGAGACGGGAGCGCAGCGGACCTACCGGATCGAGTACAGCGACGACGCGAAGCTGATCACGCCCGCGATCGCCGATCGAGGTGGACTGACGCTCGAAACGAGAAGCCATCTCAACGGATGGATGCTTCGATTACAGCTCGAAGGACATGACGTATTACATGAACTAAACGAGTACGCGATCGAGGAGGGGATCCGCTTCGACATCATCGAACTGAAGCAGCGAGGCGAACTCGATTCGGGGTCCGAATCCGATCTCACCGCGGCACAGATAGAGGCGCTCGTCAACGCGTACAGATACGGCTACTACGACGAGCCACGGGAGGTCTCGCTGGACGAGTTGGCCGAAATCCTCGGTATCTCGAACACGGCAGCGAGCGGACGGCTACGGCGAGGTGCCGCCCGACTCATCGAGGAAACGCTCGTCGACGACGAGTAACGCCACGATGTGGGGCGTCGACGACAGCGTGAGTGCAACGACAGTGACGGCATGTGTGCCTCGAAATAGACAATATCAAGTACATATATATTATAGAGAATAAACGGAGATAGATACCGAATCGAGACGTGGGGACCCGCGAGTTCGATCGGATCGATGGATCGAGCGTTCGACGTCGCGACATGGGTCGTGATCGGCTCACTCCGAGGCGGAAACGACTCGGTCGTCCGTTGGCTCTCCTGACCGAATGAGGACGACGCCGACCAGAACCAGCGTTCCACCCAGAAGGATAAGCGGTGAGAGCCGCTCGCCGAGCACCGCGATGCCGAGCAGTACGGTGACGACCGGCTCGATCGTCGAGACGATGCTCGCGCGACCGGCCTCGACGAACCGGAGCCCGTTGACGAACAGGAGGATCGGTACCACTGTCCCGACGACCGCGAGACCGACGATGATCGCCCACTGGCGGCTCGTGGTCGGGAGGAACAGCGTGTCGGTGGCGAGCCCGTACGCGAGAAAGCACGCACCCGTGGTCGCCATCGCCGCCGTGGCGAGGCGGTCGGCTCCGATCGTCTCCACGGCGGCCCGGCTCCCCGTCGTGTACACCGCGTACGCCATCGCCGCGATGGACACGAGGACGATCCCCATCGGGTCGACGCCGGCCGCGTCGACGCCGACGATCAGACCGACGCCGACGACGGCCACCGCGAGCGCCACCAGCTTTCGGACCGTCAGTCGCTCATCGAGGACGGCGGCACCGATGAGAAACACGTACACCGGATAGGTGTACAGCGTTATCGTCGCGAGACCGGCGGGAACGGACAACAGTCCCCGGAAGAACGCCGCGGTCAGCACCGCGTACGCGAGTCCGAGTCCGACCATCGCCGGGAGCCGACGGCCGGACGGCTTGGCGGCGTCGCCGCGGTACGCGAGGTACCCGACCAACAGCGCGGTCGCCAGGGCGAACCGGAACGTGAGCAGCGTGGGGTTGTTGAGCCCGGTTGCGGTCGCGAGCGTGCCGAAGACGGCGATCGTTCCGAACCCCACCGCCGCCAACAGGACGAGAACGATCCCCATCGTCCGGCGGCGGATCCGCGACGCCACGAACTCTGAAACGGACATGCTGTGGTGACGGGTCGCTCCCGCGATACCCTGTGAACGCGACACGGGAAAAGGTGTCCGTCGGTTCACGGAACGCTCGCGGGGCGCAGATACGATCACGGGACGACGCACGCGGATGCGGGGGTTCGTCGATGGCGCGGATTTAAGAGTTTTGTACGCCCCACGGATAACGGGGACATGGAGTACGAATACGCCGGCGACGCACACGAACGACTCCTCGAAGCGTACGAGGAGGACGCCGACCCGTTCCCGACGGGTCCGGCGATGGACTTCCCGGAGTCGGGACACCGTCGCGCGGAGATGGAACTGCTCAGGCAGCTCCTGTTTCCGCGGTGTTGGAACGCGGGCGAGCTGCTCGCGGACGCGTCGGCGATACGCGACGCGCTCTCGGAGTTGGGGACCATCTACTGTCGAGGGATCCGTCCGTACTCCGGAACGGATCCGTCCGACACCGTCGATCACGTGCTCGATCTGCTCCCCGACCTCAGGGAGACGCTGCTGAAGGACGTCGAGGCGGCGTACAAAGGCGACCCCGCGGCACGGTCCTACGTGGAGGTCGTTCGGTCGTATCCGGGCTTTCAAGCGATCGTGATACAGCGGGTCGCCCACGAGCTGTATCTGGCGGGCGAGCCCGAGTACGCGAGGGAGCTGACCGAGTACGCGAAGTCGGTGACGGGGATCGACATCCACCCGGGCGCGGAGATCGGCGAGTACTTCTTCATCGATCACGGGACGAGCGTCGTCATCGGCGAGACCACGACCGTCGGCGACTGGGTGCGGCTCTATCAGGACGTGACCCTCGGAGCGCTCCACTTCGAGGAGGCCGAGGACGACGAGCGCAGACTGAAAAAGGGGTACAAACGCCATCCCGACATCGGAAACAACGTCGTGATCGGTGCCGGCACGAAGGTGCTGGGGGCCATCACCATCGGTAACCACGTGAGCATCGGCGCGAACTCCTGGGTGACCGAGGACGTGCCGGATCACACGAGCGTGTTCATCTCCGAGCACCCCAAGCAGAAACGGAAGCGGAACGACGGCGGACGTGACGATCGAACGCCCGACGAGTAACGGACCTACCGGGCGTCCGCCAGCGCCTCACGACGCCATGATTCGAGGTCAGGCACCTGGTTGAACGCGTAGATGTGGACTCCCCGGATGTCGTAGTGCGTGTCCGCGACGTACGGTGCGAGCCCCTCGATGAGGTCGTCCGGCGCGTACGTCCCTCGGGACCCGACGAGCTCCTTGATGAACCCGACGACGCCGCTCGTCTTCTTGAGGAACCGAACGGAGTCGCCGACGCCGACCTTCTTGGAGATCCCGAGCAGGCGCTGGTACTTCATCACGCCCGGGATCCCGATCTCGATCGGGAGATCGATCCCGCGCTCGCGGATCTCGTCGATCCACGCGAGTATCACGTTCGGGTCGTAACACAGCTGCGTGACGACGTAGGTCGCGTACGGCTCCTTTCTCGCCATCGACTCGGCGAGCGTCTCGTCGTCGAGGAAGTCGTGTCCCTCGGGATAACCGGTGATCCCCACCTCGTCGAACGAGTAGTCGAGACCGTCGAGCGTCGACAGGAGGTCGTACGCCGAGGTGAACTCGCCGGCCGGTTCCTCACGGTCGCCGCCGGGGACGAACACGTCGGTGACGCCGGCGTCGGTGAGCCGGGCAGCGATCTCTTCGAGATGGTCCACGTCACGGACGTAGCGTGCCGCGATGTGCGGGACGACTTCGTAGCCGCGGTCGGTCGCCGTCTCCGTCCACTCGATCGTCGCCTCGATCCCGAGCGTCGGCGAGGTCGTGATCGCGACCTCCGCGCCGTCAGGGAGGTGCTCCAACTGCTCGCCCATACTGTCGAACGGCATCAGCTCGTAGCGCGGCTCCGTGAGCAGCGCCGCTACTCCGTCCGCGGTGTCGGTCGTCTGGGTTGTTGATGACATCATCTGGCTCCGTTAGTGACCGGCTTCGGATAGGGTTGCACGCTCCACCAAGGTGTGTGTTTCGACAGCACGCCGGCCACGGGCGGTCCCGGCGCGCTGCCGTCGATTCGCGGCTACTCGGAGGCGTCCTGTTCGGCGTTGAGTTTGGCCTGTTCGCGAGCGCTCGGGTTGACGGAGGGTTTAAACGGAACCTCCGACACCTTGGCGTACACCGGTTCGCCCTCCTCCTCGGCGTATTCGTCCGGCAGGTGGACGCGGAACTCCGTCTCGACGTCGCCGTCGTACACGTCCATCGGGTCGCCGTCGAGTTTCTCCGCCGGAACGAACCCGAGCGCGAGGTTCGTCTCCAGTTCGGGGTTGTACCACGGCGAGGTGACGTAGCCGCACTCCTCGCCGGTGTCGGGATCCGAGATGAGCCAGAAGTCGGGCGCGTAATCGCGGACCGGCTCGCCGGCCATCTTCAGTCCGACCATCTTGTGAACGAACGGGTACTCGCCGTCCTCGATCAGCGCCTTCTGTCGTTCGAGTTCCGCTTTCCCGATGTAGTCGGCGTCCTTGTCGTCCGGGACGTGGTAGCCGAGGTTGACCTGGAACGGCGACGTCTCGTGGTCCATGTCCTGCCCCCACGAGAGGATCCCTGCGGCGATACGACGGTGATGGGCGGGCGCGACCTGCATGCCGCCGTGGTTGACGACGGTCTCGTGGACCGGGTCCCACACCCTCTCGGCGTTCTCCGAGGCGTCGCGGACGTAGACCTCGAAGCCCTTCTCGCCGGAGAAGCCGGTCTGGCTCACCAGTACCGAGGCCCCGTTGATCTCCGCCTCCATCAGGCCGTAGTAGGGGATGTCCTTGACCTTCTCGCCGACGACCTCCTCCATCACGTCGACGGATTTCGGGCCCTGGATCTGCATCGGCGCGACGTCGATCTCGTCGATCTCGACGTCGAAGTCCATACCGACGTTGACGCCCTGAAGCCACTGCATCAGCGTCGAGTCGGAGATCGAGAACCAGAACTCGTCCTCCCCGGGGCGCAGCAGTACGGGGTCGTTGAGGATCCCGCCGTCCTCGTTACAGAGGATGACGTACTTCCCGTGCATCGGCTCGATCTGGGTCGCATCGCGGGTGATGACGTAGTTCGTCAGGGCCTCGGCGTCCGGACCCTTGACGCGGATCTGTCGCTCGACGGCGACGTCCCACAGCGTGACGTGGTTGACTAACGCCTCGTACTCGGTCATCATCCCGCCCTCCTCGGGTGTCAACATCCCGCGCGGGTGGTAGATGCGGTTGTACACCGTCGCCCGCCACGCCCCGTTCTCCCCGAACGACTTGTGGAAGAACGGCGACTTGCGAACGCGGGTGGACACGAGCATTTCGATGCCGGGGTCGCCGGACTGACGCAAATTCCTCGGGAGCGTTCGATCGGACTGGTCGACGCTCGGGTAGTTCGGATGGTCCTGCGCTTCCGTCTGTGGCGGTTCGTTACCAGACATTACTACCTACGTCTCATGCAGTGTTCATAAAAGTGGGAGTTACCTCGTACTCTGCCGATACCAAGAGTGCGCCCAAAAGCGCGGTAGAACGACTGAAGCGAGCGTATACACGAACTTCACTCCGAGAGGACCGCGCCGACAGTCGCTCGGCTATAACTGACGGATTTTTTATTGTTTGTGGAATTATGTCCGGTCGAGGACGGGGAGCCACGCCGGAGCCAGTGATTTGATAACGACATGCACTCATACGTACCATCATCGCCCGGTACGTGGCGATCGAACCGAGTCGGCTCGGCAGCCGCCGGGTCGATGGGCTCGTTCCGGGCGTGACGGTGACCAACAATGATCCCTATCCAACTGGACGCGCGCGGCGGAACAGGCGGTGAGTCGGTATGACTCACGTCATCGACGGAAACGAGGTAGCGGACGGGGTTCGTGAGGGACTCCGGGACTGTATCGACGACCTCGAGTCGGCGGGCGTGACCCCGGGTCTCGCGACGGTGTTGATGAGCGACGATCCGGCGAGCGAGACGTACGTCTCGATGAAACAACGGGCCTGTGAGGACCTCGGGATCGACGGGAGCCATCACGAACTCGATCCGGATGCACCGGCCGACGAGCTGTTCGACGTCGTCGACGAACTGAACGACGACCCCGGCGTCCACGGGATCCTCGTCCAGATGCCCGTCCCGGACCACATCGAGAACGAGGCGGTGCTCCGACGGATCGATCCGATCAAGGACGTCGACGGGTTCCACCCGGAGAACGTCGGTCGACTCGTTGCCGGCGACGCCCGATACAAACCCTGTACGCCCCATGGTGTTCAGAAGCTGATCGAGGCCGCCGATGTCGAGACCGAAGGGGCACACGCCGTCGTCGTCGGTCGCTCCGACATCGTCGGCAAGCCGATGGCGAACCTGCTGATCCAGAAGGCTCCGGGCGGGAACGCGACGACGACCGTCTGCCACTCGCGGACCGAGGACCTCGGGGCCGTGACCCGGGACGCCGACATCGTGATCGCGGCCGTTGGCGTGCCGGAACTCGTCGACGGGTCGATGATAGCGGCGGGGGCGACCGTGATCGACGTCGGCGTCAATCGCGTCGACGCGGACACGGAGAAGGGATACGAACTCGTCGGCGACGTCGACTTCGAGAGCGCGCGCGAGAGGGCGGGCGCGATCACCCCTGTGCCAGGGGGCGTGGGCCCGATGACGATCGCGATGCTGATGTACAACACCGTCAAGGCGGCCGGCGTTCAGGAGGACGTGGCCATCGATCTCCCATGACGCCGGGCGACGATCCCGTCCCGTTCGCTGCCATCGAGGCGGCACGGGCGCGCCTCGACGATCCGTCGGTCGTCAAGCGGACGCCGGTCGAACGGAGCACGTCGCTCGAATCGATGACCGGTGCCGAGGAGGTCACGCTCAAGCTCGAACACCTCCAGTGGACGGGGTCGTTCAAGACTCGCGGCGCGTACAACAAAATCAAGAGCTGTCTGGAGAACGGCACCCTCGACCGGGTCGTCGCCGCGAGCGCGGGCAACCACGCGCAGGGCGTCGCGCTCGCGGCGA
>NZ_JBLWMN010000014.1:0-4240 GCF_048380895.1 Halorubrum rarum
CAACGCGGCCAAACACCCGATCATCATAAAAAACCCATATGGGTTGGGGTTTATGAACACCGAGACGGTTCGGATCGCGCGGCGACGACGCTCGGCGTCGAGTCGACGATCGTCATGCCGAAAACCGCACCACAGACGAAGATCGACGCCACGCGCGGGTACGGCGCGACGGTAGAGCTTGTCGGACGGGACTTCCAGGCGGCGACGGAGTACGCCAAAGAACTGGTCGCGGAGTCGGACGCGGAGTTCGTGCACGCGTTCGACGATCCGGCGATCGTCGCCGGACAGGGAACGCTCGGGCTCGAGATGATCGAGGACGTTCCGGCGGCCGACACGGTGATCGTCCCGATCGGCGGCGGCGGACTGATAAGCGGGATCGCGACGGCGTTCGCCGAGCGTCGTCCGGAGACGCGGATCGTCGGCGTGCAAGCGGAGGGCGCAGCGACGGTTCACGACAGCCTCGCGAAGGGGACGCCACGGACGCTCGATTCGGTCGACACGATCGCCGACGGGATCGCGACCGGGGGGATCTCCGATCTCACGCTCTCGATCATCGAGGAGCACGTCGACGAGGTCGTAACGGTGACTGACGCTGCGATCGCGGACGCGATCCTCCTGTTGATGGAGCGAGCGAAGCAGGTCGTCGAGGGAGCCGGAGCAGCCTCCGTCGCGGCGCTTATAAGCGACGATCTGGACGTGACCGACGAGCGGGTCGTCGCGCTCCTGTGTGGCGGCAATCTCGACATGACGATGCTCATGGAAGTGGTGATCCACGCGATGACACGCCGCAAACAGATCCTCAGACTGCGGATCCACATCGACGACCGACCCGGAAAGATGGAACACATCTCCGGCGTCATCGCCGACTGCGGGGCCAACATCCAGACGGTTCGCCACGACCGCGGGATCACGGATCTGAGCGTCGGCGAGGCGTATCTCGTCTTCCAGGTGGAGACCAGCGGCGCGGAACAGGCGGCCGAGATCGTCGATTCGATCGCCGAGCAGGGTTACGACGTCGACATCGTGAGCTAACCGTCGCTCGCGCGGGGCGGCACGTTGGTCAGCAATGACTCATGACTGCACTCGCGGGTTCCACCGTTTCCGCTCTGAGGCGGAACGATCGGAACGGCCGCTCGCCACGTCTCGCAGATATTGCTAGCATTTTTTGCGGAAACGCACATCTACGATTACAGTTAATGAAAGATACGATCGTGGTTCTTAAACCTCGGCGAACCGTTCGACGATATACATGAACCGTAACGCAGACACCGACGCGACGCACGCCGACGCGACGCACACCGACGACTTCGTGAACTACACCCCTGCAATGCCGAACCTGACCGGCGAGTCCAGCGTTTTGCAACGCATCGCCGACGGACTGTTCGGGCGAAACGAGTAGAACCACCGACACGGAACCGTATTCGTCTCGATCCGCCGAGTGGACGTGGCTTTTTGTACGTCCGGTAGAGACGAGGTAGCATGCGTCCGTTCACCGGAGGGATACCCCACTGTAAGCGGTGCGGGTACGAGATCGAGGGCAACGAGGAGCGCTGCCCCGGTTGTGGGTTCGCCCCGCGCCAGATGGGGATCCGTGTCTCGATGGCGTTTCTGCTCGTCGTCGTCGTGTCGATGACGGTCGTCATGCTCGTTCCCGCCTTCGCGGCGGAAATAACGCCGGTTCTCGTCGCATTGGCGGCGCTCTCGTTTGCCCTCGCCGTGATCACGTTTCTCGTGTCGTTGCTCGCGACGCCGTATCGGTTGGGATCGCTTTTCTCGCGGTTTTGAACGGACGGATCACCCATACGTCTCGAACAGCTGCGCAGCCGCGGGTCGATCGATGGTTTATGCCACGTGCATACGCAAGATAATGATTATATTACCAAAACTATATATGCTACTGCTAGTAATCGAACGGACGAGGTTGGTAGCATGTGCCACTCGTGACGTGTTCGCACGATAAGTGGTCAGAGACGGGGCGTCGGGACGGAAGGCGGCCCACGCGATCGGTTGGTGCCGGTTTCGGAAGCATGACACGATCGATCCGACACGCGACCGACGGGCTGCTCCGGACGGAGAGAACACGACATATCGAACACGGAGAGAAATCATGACTGACGAAGGTAAACGGGGTATTCAGGGTGAACTGTTCCACGCGGACACGGATAGAGAGCCGGGTGACAACAACTGGCAGGGGTTCGGATTCGACATCAACCCGCCCGTATTTCTGATATCGGGCGGGCTCATCGTCCTGTTCGTCGCCCTCTCGCTCCTGTTTCCCGATCGGGCGGGAGAGGTGTTCCAGCAGATGCGTGTCAGCGTATCCGATTACTTCGACTGGCTGTTCATCATCGCCGCGAACCTGTTCATCATCTTCATGGTGTATCTCGCGATGAGCAAGTACGGGATGATACGCCTCGGCGGCGTCGACGGCGAAAAGGAGTTCAGCGATGTCTCCTGGATCGCGATGCTGTTCAGCGCGGGGATGGGTATCGGACTGATGTTCTTCGGCGTCGCCGAACCGGTCTGGCACTTCTTCGACCCGCACCTGGGCGCGGAAGGCGGTACCGAGGGAGCCGGTGAGGTCGCGATGGCCGTCTCGCTGTTCCACTGGGGATTCCACCCGTGGGCGATCTACGCACTGGTCGCGCTCGGGTTGGCGTTCTTCTCGTACAATCGAGGATTACCGCTCACCTTCCGGTCGGTGTTCTATCCGGTACTCGGTGACCGGATCTACGGCTGGCCGGGACACGTCATCGACATCTTCACCGTGTTCGCGACGCTGTTCGGCCTCGTAACGTCGCTCGGGTTGGGGGCGTTACAGATCAATGCGGGGCTGACGTTCCTCGGCGAGTCGGTGGGCGTGTTCCCGACCGTTCCGAACTCGGTCTGGGTCGCGGTCGGTATCATCGGTGTGGTCACGTTGCTCGCGACGATCTCCGTGTACCTCGGGCTAGACAAGGGGATCCGCCGGCTCAGTAACCTAAACCTCACGCTGATGATGGTGCTTCTCGGGTCCGTGTTCCTGCTTGGCCCGACGCTTTTCATCCTCGGCGTGCTGCCGCAGGGCGTCGGCGCGTACCTCGGGAACTTCTTCGAGCTGTCGTTCTTCGGTAACTCCTTCGACAGCCACTACTTCCAGGGCTCGGGATGGTACGGTCCCGGCGGTGACGGCGAGGGTCAGTTCCTCGTCGACTGGACCGTGTTCTACTGGGCGTGGTGGATCTCCTGGTCGCCGTTCGTCGGGATGTTCATCGCGCGCATCTCGAAGGGGCGCACCATCCGGGAGTTCGTGGGCGGCGTCCTGGTGATCCCCGTGATCTTCTCGGTCGCGTGGTTCTCCGCGATGGGTGGTGCCGCTCTGAACTTCGAGTTGCAGGACGCGACCGCGGGGGCGATCAGCGGCGAGGTGTTCGAGGTCGGCGAGGACACCGCGATGTTCGCGATGTTCGACCTGATGCCGGGAACGGTGATCCTCTCGCTGCTCGCGATCGTTCTCGTGACGACGTTCTTCGTCACCTCCTCCGACTCGGGGTCCCTCGTTCTCGAACACCTGACCACCGGCGGCAAACACGAGACGCCGCCGACCGGTCGGGTCTTTTGGGCCGTCTCGGAGGGGCTCGTTGCCGCCACGCTGCTCATCGCCGGCGGCGACGCCGCGATCTCGGCGCTGCAGGCGGCGGCGATCACCAGCGGTCTCCCGTTCACGGTGATCCTCTTGTTCATGATGTACGCCGTGATGAAGGGACTACAGAAGGAGTACCGGATCCTCAACTCCGACGAGTTCAACGACCGGGTGGATGAACTCAAGGAAAACGACAACGTCGTCGTTACGAGCCGAGGGAGCGGCATCGTGACACAGGTCCGAACCAGCGACGATGCGGTCGTCAACGTCGGCGACGACTGACCGAGTCGCGAGATCCGTCTCCCGACCTTTTTCGGTGATCGAGTCGACGATCGGATGTTTCGAGGCTGCGTTTCGGAGGAGAACCCGACTCTCGAGCGCTGTTGAAATCCTATTCTTCATGAAACAGTCGGTCGCTGAACGGTGTTTCTTGATCGATGACGGGAGTGAGTGTTGCAGGTCGTCGGTTGTAATATAGTATTTAAACGACCGTGAGTAGCGGCGGTGGCTTCTTATAAAGAGCTGATGCGGTGGCGCGCGCCTCCGAGCGCCCGACGGGTGCGAGGAGCGCGTGCGAGGGAGTCAGGGGCGGTCGCCGAGCGGTTCCGGCGACCGCCC
>NZ_JBLWMN010000015.1:0-90352 GCF_048380895.1 Halorubrum rarum
CGAACGGCCTCGCGCGAGGGAGTCAGGGGCGGTCGCCGGAACCGCTCGGCGACCGCCCCTGACGAGGCTGGGGAGGCGTGAGGTACGGGTGCGGTCCGGTCGGGGTTGGGCTTTGCAGGTGTTTATCGTCGATCGAACGAGGTCACTTATAAGCGAGCGGCTGGGGCTTTGCGGGTGTGTATCACAGAGTTGTCGATCATTTATAAACACCCGCCAGCAACACCCCAGTTCCACGTATAAGCCGTCCTCGAACGTGTGGGGTGAGCACCGAGCGTGTGGAGCGACTCGTTTGTGCAGGCCGCCATATTGAAACCCTCCCCGCGACTCACACGACGTATGGAAGCCGAGCGCGAGGTACTCGACGTGTTGGCGCGGAACGCCCGCGAGGACGCCGCCGACATCGCGGCCCAGACGGGTCTCGACGTCGACGAGGTCGAGGCGGCGATCGCGGCACTGGAGGCTGACGGCGTCGTTCACGGCTATCAGGCGGTCGTCGACTGGGACGGCGTCGACGAGGGCAAGATCCGGGCGCTCGTCGAGATCAACGTCGAACTCGACCGCGAGACGGGCTACGAGCAGGTCGCCGATCGGATCGCGAAGTTCCCCGCGGTCGACGCCTTACACCTCGTCTCCGGTGACTACGACTTCGCGGTCGAGGTGCTCGGCGAGACGATGCAGGACGTCTCGCGGTTCATCTCCGAACAGGTCGCGCCGATGCCGGAGGTCACCCAGACGGTGACCCACTACATCATGGAGACGTACAAGGACGGCGGGATCCGGTTCGAGGACGGCGACGACGACGATCGACTCTCCGTGTCGCCATGAGACTGTCCGAGCGCGCGAGCGACCTCCCGGCCTCCGGGATCCGGAAGTTCTTCGAGCTCGCGGAGGCACGCGACGACGTGATCTCACTGGGCGTCGGCGAGCCCGACTTCTCCGCACCGTGGTCGGCCCGAGTCGCGGCGATCGATTCGCTGGAACGCGGGAAGACCTCCTACACCGCGAATCGCGGGATGGCGGAGCTGCGCGAGGGGATCGCCGACCATCACGACCGCTACGACCAGCCGTACGACCCCGACGACGAAATCCTCGTCACGACGGGCGCGAGCGAGGCGGTCGATCTCGCCTTCCGCGCGCTTGTCGATCCCGGCGACACGGTGGCCGTCCACGAGCCCACGTACATCTCCTACGCGCCGGGGATCGAGCTGGCTGGCGGCTCGCCCCTCGCGGTACCGACCCGCGCCGCCGACGACTTCGCGCTCACTCGCGAGCGGCTCGATGCCGCCGGTGCGGCCGACGCGGACGTACTGGTCCTCTGTTACCCGAACAACCCGACCGGCGCGACGATGTCCGACGAGGAGCTCGCCGAGGTCGCCGCGTTCTGTCGCGACCACGACCTCCGGGTGATCGCCGACGAGATATACGCCGCGTTGACGTACCGCGGCGACCACGCGTCGATCGCGACCAAGCCCGGCATGCGCGGGCGGACCGTCGTCGTCAACGGGTTCTCGAAGGCGTACGCGATGACGGGGCTCCGGCTCGGCTACGCGCTCGGCCCGGCCGACGCGATCGGTGCGATGAACCGGATCCACCAGTACACGATGCTGTCCGCTCCGACGACCGCCCAGTACGCGGCGTTGGAGGCGCTCGATCGGTGCGACGACGAGGTGACCGAGATGGTCGACGAGTACAACCGCCGCCGCCGACTCGTCGTCTCGCGGTTCAACGAGATGGGACTCGACACGTTCGAGCCGACCGGCGCGTTCTACGCGTTCCCCGACTGCGGCGGCGACGACGAGGCGTTCGCCGAGGAGCTCCTCGAGGAGCAGGGCGTCGCCGTCGTCCCCGGTTCCGTCTTCGGCGCGGGCGGTGAGGGTCACCTCCGGGTGTCGTACGCGACCTCGATGCGTGAACTAAAGGAGGCGACCGATCGGATCGCCGCGTTCGTCGACGGACGATAGCCCGGGTGTCGGGGGCGCGTGCGTCGGAACGCCCGCCGAGAGAACTTTCAACTCGTATCGAATTGTTCCGGGTTTGGGAACGATTAACATTCGGTGCGACGGAGTACCGGTATGGAGTTCCAGCTTTCCGACGAACAACAGCAGCTTCGCGAGGAGGTCCGACGGTTCGCGGACGAGGAGATCAAGCCGGTCGCGACCGAGTACGACGTCGACGAGGAGTACCCTCACGATCTGATGGACCAGGCCGCCGAGATGGGGCTGCTCGCCCCGCACATCCCCGTCGAGTACGGCGGCGTCGACTACACCGCCCTCGAGAACGCGATCCTCACGGAGGAGCTGTTCGCCGCCGACCCGGGGATCGGACTGTGCATCTCCAGTGCCGGCTTCGGTGCGGAGGCGATCATGGAGTTCGGGACGGACGAACAGAAAGCGGAGATCCTGCCGGAAGTCACGGCCGGCAACGCGATCATGGGCTCGGCGATCAGCGAGCCGCAGGCGGGATCGGACGTCACGTCGATCGCGACGCGTGCGGAGCAGGACGGCGACGAGTGGGTGATAAACGGTTCGAAGATGTGGATCACCAACGGCACCGTCGCGGACTACTTCGTCGTGGTCTGTGAGACGGACCCGGAGATCGAGGACCGATACTCCGGCTACTCGCAGATCCTCGTCGAGGCCGACCGCGACGGTCTCACCCGCGAGAAGATCACGGGCAAGCTCGGTATCCGCGCGAGCGACACCGCCGAGCTCGTGTTCGACGACGTGCGCGTTCCCGAGGAGAACCTGATCGGTCAGCGCGGGATGGGGTTTCTCCAGCTCATGCAGTTCTTCGACGAGACGCGGACCGCGGTCGCGGCACAGGGCGTCGGCATCGCCCGCGGTGCCGCCGAGCGGGCGCTCGAATACGCCGAGGAGCGCGAGCAGTTCGGCCGCCCGATCAGCGACTTCCAGGCGATCAAACACAAGCTCGCGGAGATGCACACGAACACGGAGGCGGCCCGCTGGCTCACCTATCGCTCCGCGTGGGCGGTCGACAACGAGCCCGGTGATCTGACGGCGCTCGCCTCGATGGCCAAGGAGTTCGCCTCCCGAGTCGCCGTCGACGTCGCCGACGAGGCCGTCCAGGTCCACGGCGGAGCCGGCTTCGTCAACGACCACGACGTCGAGCGGTTCTACCGCGACGCGAAGATCACCCAGATCTACGAGGGGACCACGGAGATCCAGAAGAACATCATCGCCCGAGAGCTGCTCGACGAGGGGTTCTGACGCACGGTGAGCGCCGGGAGTCCGGCATCACGGGGGTTCCGCTCCGCGCGTGCAGTCGTCACCGGTTCGGTATCGTTGGGAGACGCCAGCCGTACGCGACCGCGAGCAATCGACTTCCGACGGTCACCGCCGCACACGCGGCCGCAGCGACGCCGCCAGTCGTGCCCACGCTACCGAGGACCCAGTAGGTACACCCGCCCAACACCGCACAGCTCGCGTAAAAGTCGTCGAACAGGATGAAGGGAGACCGGTCGAGAAGCACGTCCGCGAACGCGCCGCCACCGACCGCGTTGATCGTCGCGATCGCGACGACGCCGAACGCCGACACGCCCGCCTCGCTGGCGACGATGGCACCGGTCGTCGCGAAGGCGGCGAGGCCGATGGCGTCGGCGACGAGCGCGGTCGGACGGTCGTCGGGCGACGTGAGAACCAGGCTCAACGCCACCGCGAGGACGACGCCGAACAGCCCTAACGCGATCTCGATCGGTGACTGAAGCGCGAGTGGAACCCGGCTCACGAGGAGATCTCGGGTCACGCCACCGGCGAACGCCATCGCCAGCCCGACGACGGTGACGCCGAAGAGGTCGAACTCCTCACGGATCGCCTTGGTCGCCCCCACGAGTGCGAACGCAACCAAACCGATCGTGTTCATCACGGCGAACGGGTCACCGGCCAGTATCGTGACGGGATCCTGACTCACTGTCCACGCATATGTCGGTCCCGCTCTTGAGCACTCCGACTTGACCGCTCCGACTCGACCGCTTCGGCTCGACCGCTCCGACTCGACCGCTCCGGCTCGACCGCTCCGACTCGACCGCTCCGGCCCCCGTACCGGAGACGCGTTGCACATCCCCGCGCCTTTTAACCCCCGCCGTCGCCAACGATCGATACCGAATGGGACTCACGAAGCGAATCATCCCCTGTATCGACGTCGACCTCGACGACAGCGGCGACGCCGCCGTCTACACCGGGGTCAACTTCGAGAACCTGGAGTACACCGGCGATCCGGTCGAGCTGTCCAAGAAGTACAACGCGGCGGGGGCCGACGAGTTCGTCTTCCTCGACATCACCGCGAGCGCGGAGGGGCGCGAGACGATGCTCGACGTCGTCAACGCGGTCGCCGACGAGTGTTTCATCCCGCTGACCGTCGGCGGAGGCATCAGGACGAAAGCGGACATCAAGGAGACGCTCCGTGCGGGCGCGGACAAGGTGTCGATCACGACGGGTGCGCTCGAACGCCCCGAGCTCATCAACGAGGGCGCGGCCGCGTTCGGCAGCCAGTGTATCGTCATCTCCGTCGACGCCCGTCGCCGGTACGACGACGCGGGCGACCACTTCTTCGAGGACGACGACGGCGAGGCGGTGTGGTTCGAATGCACCAAGAAGGGCGGCCGCGAGGGAACCGGGATCGACGCCGTCTCGTGGGCGCGCGAGGCGGAGGAGCGCGGGGCCGGTGAGCTGTTCGTCAACTCCATCGACATGGACGGGACGAAGGACGGATACGACATCCCGCTGATGACGGCGATCTGTGACAACGTCTCCACGCCCGTCATCGCTTCCTCGGGCTGTGGCGGCCCCGAGGACATGTACGAGGTGTTCACCGAGGCGAACGCCGATGCCGGCCTCGCCGCCTCCATCTTCCACTTCGGGGACTACTCGATCGAGGAGACGAAACAGTACCTCGCCGAGCGCGGGCTACCCATCCGCCTGTAGGTGACGCCCCTCGATCCGCCGGGCGATGGCGCGTCACGGACGGCCGGCCGTGGTTTTGCCCGATCGATCACTTACATTACTTCTTCTCACAGTTCCTCAAGCGTGTTTTTTCACTCACGCGGATTGAAACCAACACCTCTTATGTAATGGCAGTTGTACGCTCGAACATGGCCACGTCACCGACACGTGCGTTCCGTGCGGAGCCGCCGGAGCTCGTCTGCCGACCGAGCGAGGAGGGGTCCGACGACACCGAGGTGACGTTTTACGAACCCGACCGCGATCCCGCCGAGCGGACGACGCGGTGGATCACGGCCGACGAGTCCGACTGTATCCCCGAAGCGGCGTGGCGCTGACACGCGGCGTCTCCCGAGTTCGCGGATACGCTCCGTTCTCAACACGCCGATGACGTGTCGAGTGGGTCGTTGACACGTCGTCGGGGTCGCGCTCCGTCTCGCTCGGATAGCCCATGTGATCGAGTCGTGACTCGGAGGCGTTCCGAATCGAGCAGTCGCGAACGGATCGACCTCAGCCGTCCAGTCGCTCGCGGAGCAGCCCGTTCACCTGTCCGGGGTCCGCGCTCCCGCCGGTCGCGCCCATCACCTGTCCGACGAGGAAGTTGATCGCGCCGTCGTCTCCCTCGTGGTAGTCCGCGACCGCGTCCGGATTCTCCTCGATGGCGGCGGCGACCGCCTCCTCGACCTCGCCGGTGTCGGCCTTGCCGAGCCCCTCGCGGTCGATGACGGTCTCCGGGTCCTCGCCCTCGTCGAGCATCTCCCGGAGCACGACCTCCTCCGCGTTTTTCACCGTGAGCTCCCCGGCGTCGACCAGTTCGATCAAGCGCTTGAACTCGTCGAGGCGGCCGTCGACGTCCGTGATCGCCATCTCGCGGTAGTTGAGTTCGCCGAGGAGGTTGTCCGCGACCCACGTCGCCGCGAGTTCGGGGTCGAACGCGCCCGCGACGTCCTCGAAGAAGTCCGCGACCTCCTTCGTGGAGGTGAGTTTCGAGGCCGCCTCCTCGTCGAGTCCGTACTCCTCGCTGAACCGCTCGCGGCGCGCGTCCGGCAGCTCCGGGATCGGTATCCGGGACTTCCAGTCGGACACCTCCAGTGCGGGCAGGTCGGCCTCCCGGAAGTAGCGGTAGTCCTTCTCCGCCTCCTTCGACCGCATCGAGACGGTGACGCCGCGACCCTCGTCCCAGTGGCGCGTCTCCTGTTCGATCTCCCGACCGCGTCGGAGCACGTTGCGCTGGCGAGTGATCTCGTATGCGAGCGCCTTCTCAGCGCCCTTGTGACTGGAGATGTTCTTCACCTCGGCGCGGTTGGCGTCGGCGAGGACGTCCTCGGGGACGGAGCCGTCGTCCGCCATCTCCGAGGCGGGAACCAGGGAGACGTTGGCGTCGACGCGTAAGCTCCCGTCGCGGGTCGCATCGAACACGCCGAGATACTCGAGGACCTCCTCCAGTTTCGCGAGGAACGCCCGCGTCTCGGCGGGCGACCGGAAGTCCGGCTCCGTGACGATCTCCATCAGCGGCGTCCCCGCCCGGTTGTAGTTCACGAGCGTGTGCGTCGCCGACTCGATCGACCCGCCCGCGTGTTGGAGGCTTCCGGGGTCCTCCTCTAAGTGTGCGCGAGTGATGCCGATGGTCCGTCGATCGCCCGCGACGCTCACGTCGAGTTCGCCGCCGGCGCAGATCGGCGCGTCGTACTGGGTGATCTGGAAGTTCTTCGGCAGGTCGGGGTAGTAGTAGTTCTTCCGGTGGAACGTCGTCGTCTCGGGGATCTCGGCGTCGATCGCCTTTCCGATCTTCACGGCGGCCTCGACCGCGCCCTCGTTGAGGACGGGGAGCGCGCCGGGCAGTCCGAGGCAGGTCGGACACGTGCGCGTGTTGGGCTCCTCGTCGTCGTCGGACTCGGTCGAACAGCCGCAGAAGATCTTCGTGTCGGTTTCGAGCTGGACGTGGACCTCCAGCCCGATCACGACCGCCGTCTCCTCCGCCGCGGCCTGAGTACTCATTGGCGAGTCGTTGCGCGCCGGCCCCCTAAACCGTGTCGGGACGTCCCCCGTCGCGGGTCCCTGCCCACGTTTCCGTCCTCCGGCGCGCGCGAGGAACGCGCGCGAGGGCCCGACAGCGGGCGGGAACGAAGTGAACGCCCGCGGTCGCCGGCTGGGGAGGACGAGGTGCGGACGAGGTGCGGTCGCGGTGCGGTCGCGATGCGGCCGTTGTGCGGTCGCGGTGCGGTCGCGATGCGGTCGTTGTGCGGTCGCGGTGCGGTCGCGATGCGGTCGTTGTGCGGTCGCGGTGCGGTCGCGATGCGGTCGTTGTGCGGTCGCGGTGCGGTCGTGGAACGATCGTCTCCCGACACCCATGTTCTCGGCTTGCCCCCCAGCCACGACTCCTTATACCCCCTCACGACCCGCGGCCATGGCCCCTTATACCCCCTCACGACCCGCGGCCAGCAACGGCGGGCGCTCCCGGACCGGGTGTTCGTCCTCGACGGACGGTTGCTAAACCCTTATCAGCGCGGACGTGTCACTCTCGGACGTATGAGCGACCTCCCGGACGACTTCGACTGTACAATCACCAACTGGGAGTACATTTACGGACTCTGCCGGACCGTCTCGAACGAGGTGAAACGCGCCGAGTTCGAGCCGGACGTCGTCGTCGCACTCGCTCGCGGCGGCTGGTTCGCCGGCCGATGTACCTGCGATTTCCTCGGCTTGGACGACCTCACGAGCCTCAAGATGGAACACTACGTCGGGGCCGGCATCAAGTCCGACGAGCCACAGGTCAGGTACCCGATGCCGGAGGGCAGCGTGGAGGGGAAAGACGTCTTAGTCATCGACGACATCGCGGACACCGGCGGCTCGATCCGGCGCGCACACGAGTACGTCGAGGAGCGCGGAGCCGCAGAGATCCGGACGGCGACGCTCCAACTGCTCCAGACCTCGGAGTTCGAGCCCGACTTCGTCGGCGAGCGGTTGGAGGAGTGGACGTGGGTCGTGTACCCGTGGAACTTCATCGAGGACATGATCGACCTCACCTCGGGTGCGATGGACCAGGCGGAGATGACGACGTTCGACCGGGAGTCGATCCGACACTACCTCGATGAGTTCCACGGGATCGACCGTATCGCCATGGAGATCGCACAGCCGAGCCGGCTCGACGAAGTGCTTGCGGAGATGGAGCGGCGTGGCGTCGTCGAACCCGTCGAAACCGACGGTGACGACGAGTGGCAGCTCGCGAAGTGACTCCACGGGGACGACACGATGAGGGATAGCCGAGACGACCACGATCCGGACGGCGACGACCCCGACCTCGACCCGGACGGCGACGACCCCGACCTCGACCCGGACTGCCACGACCCGGACGGCGACGACCCCGACCACGGCCCGGACGACGACGACCACGAGGGAGACGACGGCGACGACCCGGACGACCGAGACACACACCGTCCCGACGTCGCCATCGATGCCGTCCTCCACGCCTACGAACTGAAAGACGAGCGGCGGACGGGGTGGCAGCTCCGCGGCGTCGACGCCCCCGAGTCGGTCGCCGCCCACTCGTGGGGCGTCGCGTACCTCGTGTTGGCGCTCGGCGACCGGTTCCGCGAGGAGCTACCGGGCCTCGATCTCGATCTCGCGCTTCGGCTCGCGGTCGTCCACGACGTCGCCGAGGCGAAGACCGGTGACGTCGCGACGCGCGCGGACGACGCCGTCGAGCCGGTCGATCGGGCCGCGAAGGAGGCGGCCGAGCGCGCGGCGATGGCGGAACTGGCCGCTCCGCTCCCGGATCGGATCCGGGAGGCGTGGGAGGCGTACGAGGCGCGCGACTCGCCGGAGGCCGTCCTCGTCAAGGAGTGTGACCTGCTCGACACGTGTCTACAGGCCGTGATCTACGAGCGCGACGATCGCTACGATCCGGCCGACGGCGACCCGGGCGCATTCCGGGAGTACGAGGACCTCGACGAGTTCTTCGCGACCGCCGAACCGCGGATCCGAACGGTTGCCGGGCGGACCCTGTTCGAACGACTCCGCGATCGGTACCGATCGATCCGTGACGGTGACGGCGACGGCAACTGCGTCGGTGACGGCGACGGCAACTGCGTCGGTGACGGTGACGGCGACAACCCTTAACAGGGAATAGGAACTGAATTAACCGCCGAGTAGAGACTCACGTGCGAGCGGAGCCTCACGAACGAATGTCCGAACACACCGATCTCATCGGTATCGGAGGAGGAACCAGCGGATCGTCACTCCTGTACACGATATCGAGCCCGAATGGCACCGACAAACGGAGCGAGCCCACAGGCACCGACGAACGGAGCGAGCCCACAGGCCCCGACGAACGGAGCGAGCCCACAGGCCCCGACGAACGCGCCGGCCCCGACGGCCCCGACGAACGCGCCAGCCCCGCCAGCCCCGGCGGCCCCGACGGACGTACCGAACCGACCGACATCGCCGTCGGCGACCGCGTCGTCGCGTACTGGACCGGCCTCGATCGCGGCTGGCAGGCGCTGTGGTTCGGGCTGGTGATCGTCGTGGGTCAGCTCGTCATCCAAGCGTTCTGATGGGTGTCGTTACTGCGTTCAGGCCGTACGTCCCGGGACTGGCGCTGCTCGGCGGCGGCGCGCTCGCCGCCCACCTCCTCGCCGGCATAGTCGACGGGTTGCAGCCGCTCGTCGTCGCCGTCGGGGTCGGCGTCCTCGTCGGAAATCTCGTCGGGACACCGAGCGCGGCCGAGACGGGCGTGGGAGTCCACAAGCTCTTCTTGGAGACCGGGATCGTCCTGCTCGGCGCGGCCGTCGTCGTCGAGGAGTTCATCGTCGCCGGCCCGACCGTCCTCGGACTCGTCGTCGCCGCGGTGGCGGGCGGACTCGTGCTCGCCGAGGCGGTCGCCCGGCTCCTGTTCCGGCTCGACGGTGAGACGCCGTCGCTGTTGGCGGCCGGCGCGAGCATCTGCGGCGTCTCCGCGGTCGTCGCGGTCGGCCGGGTGCTCGATGCGCGGGGGTCCGCGCTCACGTTCGCCGCGGCGACGATCCTGCTTTTCGACGCGGTCACGCTGGTCGCGTTCCCGATCGCGGGCGAGTGGCTCGACCTCTCCGCCCGACAGTTCGGCGTCTGGGCCGGCGTCAGTATGTTCTCGACGGGTCCGGTCGCCGCCGCCGGGTTCGCTCACTCCCCGGAGGCCGGCCAGTGGGCGACCGTGACGAAGCTCGCCCGGAACTCGCTTCTCGGCGGCGTCGCGATCGCGTACTCGATCGCGTACACCGCACGCTCGGCGACCGAGCCGGGCGTCCGGAGGCTGTGGGCGGAGTTCCCCAAGTTCCTGCTCGGCTTCCTCGTCGTCGCCGCGATCGCCAACGTCGGACTCCTGTCTCCGGCCGCGATCGACTCCATCGGCGCGACGTCGGACGCGCTGTTCACGCTCGCGTTCGTCGGTCTCGGCCTCTCGATCCGGATCACGGAGATGCGTCGGGTCGGGGCCGCCCCCGTCGGCGTCGTGTTGGTCCACCTGCTGGTCGTGAGCGCGCTAGCGCTCGTCGCGGTTCGGCTACTGCTGTGAGCGTCCCGTTCGATTCGCCGTGCGGCGTACCGGCTCCGGGCGCGTGAGAACTCCGAAAACGTTCCGACCGCTCAGGCGATGATCGCGCCGACGAGGTCGTCGACGAGGAAGAACAGCGCGTAGTAGGCGGCGTACAGGACGACCAGCGCGGACGCGACGATCGCGCTTTTCGGGGCCTCGATCGGCATGTCGTTGCGCGCCTCAACGCTGCGCGCCTCGAGCTCGAACAGGTCGGCGATCAGCATCGTCACGACGAGCACACCGAGGATCGTGCCGCCGACCGGTGCCTGAAGCGTGTACAGGAACGTCAACAGCACGAGCCCGATGTTCGTGAACGCGTGGGGCGTAAACCGGTCGACGTCGTCGCCGGTTCTCCCCTGATCGACGTGTCTCTTGTGTTGAACGTGTCGTGTTGCGAGGTTCGCGACCGCCATCACGAGGATCGCGAACGGCAGCATCGGCCCGACGACGGTCAGCCAGTCGAGGGGGACGAGGAACTGCAGTGGGTCCATACGACACCATCCGTGGACGACTCATTAGAGTTTTTCCAATCGGCGGCGCTTACCAGTCCCCACGGGTCGCCGGAACCGACAGGAGTTCCATCCGCTCGTGGGCGGTCACGCGGACCGGCTCGTGGGGCGGGACGCGCTCGCGACGTTCGTCGTCGACGACGAGCGAGACGGGCTCCTCGTCGCGTTCGACCGACAGCGTCACCGCGCCGTCAGCGACCCACGTCTCCGCGCCGGTCGTGAAGGGCGCAACGGGGACGACTGACAGTCCCGCCCCCGGATCGATCGTCGGCCCTCCTGCAGCGCCCGCGTAGCCGTCGCTGCCGAGCGGCGTGGCGACGACGATCGCGTCGGAACGAACCGACGCCTCGTGCTCGCTCGGGAACGCGGCCCGGTACTCGGAGATGCGAGCCGGCTCGTCCGTCACGATGGCGACGTCGAAGACCGCACGTCCGACCCGATCGCCGTCGAGGGAGACGGACAGGAGGGGGTGTTCGACGCTTCGTCCCGCGCCGGAGAGCAGCTGACGGATCGCGTCCGACGCCGACGGCCGTGCCACCGCGTAGCGCCCGGATCCGACGGGGAGGATCGGAGGACGATCCACAGCGGGCTCGCTGCCGCCCGGTCCGGATTCCCCGATCGCTGCCTCGACGAGTGCCCTTTCGCCGACGGTGACGACCGCGTCGGCGTCGGACGGGTCCGAGAGTCGTCCCCCATCGTCCTCGATGGCGGCCCGAAGCCGACGGCCGTCCCGGTCGTCTCCTCCGTCATCGACGACCGCGACACGGAGACCCGACTGGCTCATGGGAACCCGTCCGCGTGGCGGCGGTGAAAAACTCTCGGTTCGGTCCGCAGATCACACGGGCGTCGTTGGCGTGAGCCGATCCGATGACGTGAGCCGATCCGACGACGGGAGCCGATCCGACGACGTGATCCCATCCGACGACGTGAGGCGATCCGGCACCGGAAGTGGGTCACGTTCCCGCGACGATCGGGAGCAACACCGTCGCTGCGGCCTCGAACGTCGAGTCGTACACGTGGTTCAACAGGACGTACGCGACGATGCCGAGCACGAGCGAGATCAGCCACGACCCGGCCGCGATCCGCCCGATCGTCGCGTGGGGCGTCTCGGTCCGAAGCTCCGTCTCAGTGTGGGTGAGTCCGAGGATCACGGCGTACAACACGACGGGAACCGACACGATGGATAACACGATGTGGATCCCGAGCATGAGCAGGTACGCGTAGTACGCGAGGTCGGGACCGACGAAGTATTTCGTGCCGCCGCCGGCGACGCGCGGGACGTACATTCCGAGGAACACGAGGATGAGCACGAACGACGTCGCCATCGCGGTCGCGTGTTTCCGGACCTCGTCACGGCGGATCCAGTACCAGCCGAGCGCCAGACAGACGACCGTGACGGAGTTGACCGCGGCGATCGCGTGGGTGAGGAACTCGACGACGCCGCGCGAGAGATCGGGAAACAGCGCCTGGAACTCCGGGACGAGGAACGCGCCGAGAACCGCGCCGTAGCCGACGACCGTGAGGAGGGCGGTGAGCGCTCCCGGCCGACGTTTCGCTCGGGCGCGCACGCTGGCAACTAACATACGAACACGTTGGGACGGGCCCGTAATTCGTCTTCGGATCCGCCGACGGACCAGATCCCGGTGGGAACCTCGGACGCGATCAGATACGCGATCAGATCCCGGTGGGAACCTCGGACGCGATCAGATGACGTCGGTCGTCGTCGCGACCGCCACGGCGGCATCCTCGCTGATCCCCCCTTGGAGGATCGTGTACCGATCGCGGATCTCGTGAGCGCCGGTGAACGCCTCGATCAGCTCCGCGTCGGAGATCCCGAGTTCGTCGGCGGTCGTCGGCGCGTCGAGCGAGGCGAGCGCATCGCGGATCGCGGCCCACTGCCCGCCCTCGCCGCTGTGGAGGAACTCGGTCATGATCGACGCGACGCCGACCTGGTGGCCGTGCAGCGCCTTGCCGGGCGCGATCCGGTCGAGCTGGTGGGAGATGAGATGCTCCGCGCCGGACGCCGGCCGTGACGAGCCCGCGATCGACATCGCGACGCCCGAGGACACCAACGCCTTCACGACGATCCACGCGGACTCCTCTAACCCGGGTTTGATGGTGTCCGCGCTCTCGACGAGCAGTTCGGCGGTCATCTCCGAGAGCGCGCCCGCGTACTCGCTGTACTCGACGTTGCGGAGCCGGTGGGCGAGCCGCCAGTCCTTGACCGCCGTGTAGTTCGAGATGATGTCCGCACAGCCGGCGGTCGTCAGCCGCCACGGTGCCTCCGCGATCAGTTCCGTGTCGGCGACGACGGCGAGCGGCGGGTCCGCCGCCACCGAGTGGCGCGTGTCGCCCTCGGGGATCGACGACCGCCCGGAGACGATGCCGTCGTGGGAGGCGACGGTGGGAACGGAGACGAAGCCGACGCCGAGGTGGTCGGCCGCCATCTTGGCGGTGTCTATCGGCTTCCCGCCGCCGAGCGCTATCAGGTAGCCGGGGTCGACCGCCTCGGCCGTGTCGATGAGCTCCTCGACCGAACGGAAGGAGGCGCTCTCGACGACAGCAGTCGCCGGGTCGTCGAACTGCGCGCGCACGCGGTCGCCGGCGATCTCGTTCGGCGTCGGGCTCGTCACGATCAGCGGCCGGCCGGTAAGATAGAGCTCGTCGACGGCCTCGCCGAGCCCTTCGACGACGCCGTGCCCCACGAGGACGTTTCGCGGGAGCTTGATCCACGTCGACTTATCGAACATATCCCCAGATCACGCCGGCGGGTCAAAGCCGTTGTCCATGTCGCCCGCGGCGACGAGTCGGGGGACGTCATCGTCGCGAGTCGGTCGCTGCGAATCGGTCACTGTGAGACGCTCGCACCCGCTACGAGTCGGTTGTTGCGAGCCGCGCGTCACCCGTCGACTCACACGGGCAGCAGCGTCGTGGCGGCGTCCGCGAGGAAGAACACGCCGAAGCCCGCGAGCACCCCAGCGGAGCCGATCGCGACGACCGGGGCGAACGTCTCGATCCGGCTCTCGGCCGCGACGAGCGCGGCGGGAAACGCGACGACCCAGCCGATCACGCCGAGGAAGAAGCCGACGATGAGCGCCGGCGAGCCGGTCGTGACCACGAGCGTCCCGGCCAGGTCGCTGCCGACGACCGGAACCCGCGCGAGCACGTCGAGCCGACCGGGCCGAAGGAGGCCGACGCCGACGGTGAGCCAGAAGAGCACCTGATACGGGTTCGTCAGCGCCAACACCAGCGCCTTTCGGAACCCCTTCCCGGCGTCGATCCGGGGCTCGTCACCGGCGGTCGGTCGGAACGACGCGCGGGCGCTGCGGACCGCACCGACCGCGAAATAACACATGAGGACGCCGCCGACCCCGACCATCACGGACTGGAGCCGTGGGGCCGATTCGACGATTCCGACGACGCCGAGATACGCCAACAGGAAAAAGAGCACGTCGGCGACCGCCGCACCGAGCCCGGCGCGAGCGCCCGCGACCCATCCACGAACGACCGACTCCTCGGCGATGACCGCGTTCATCGGGCCCGGCGGGGCCGCGAGCGCGAGCCCGAAGACCGCACCGACCGCGATCGTTCCAACCGTGTTCACGACAGCGTACACGCCCGGTTTCGTGAAAAACCCCCTGAAGGAGACGTGGTAGACGGCGACGGTTCCTCGACATCGATGAACGGATACGGGACGTACGCACCGATGTCGTACCACACGAGCGACGGCGAGCGGCCTCGCTATCTGCGACTGACGGTCCCGATTCATCTCGAAGCGCCCACAGACCCGTTTAAAACGCCCACGGCCCTCTCGAAACGCCCTTAAAAGCGATCGGCGACCCTCTCAGTCGTCGACGTCGAACTCCTGGAACAGCTTCTCGAACTCGTCGTGCTCGTCGATCTCCCCGATCGTCCGGTCGAGCTCCGCTCGGAGGTCAGCGATCCGCTCGGAGAGGTCCTGATACTCGTCGTTGTCGGCGAGTTCGCTGGCGCTCTTTTCGGACTCCAGGATCGCCTTCTTCGAGGTCAACGCGAACAGCTCTTGGACGTCGCCGTCGTAGCCGCCGCGCCGTAACAGCCCCTCGACCGTCTCGTGAAGCACCTCCTTCGTAACGGGTTTGACGAGGTAGTCGTCGAACCCCATCTCGAGGATGTCGAAGTCGGGTTCGACCGCGGTGACCATCGCGACTCGGCAGTCGATACCGCGCTCCCGTACCGCAACGAGCACTTCGTCGCCCGAGAGGCCGGGCATCCGACGGTCGAGAAGGATCGCATCGATCTCCTCGTCCAACTGCTCGATCGCCTCGTGACCGCCGTATGCAGTTCGTACTTGATACTGATCGCCGAGCCACGCAGCATACAGGTCGGCAAGGTCGGGTTCGTCCTCGGCGACGAGGATCACGGGCGGTTGTTCACTCATGGGTGATCGGAACGGCGACGGTCTCGCTCACATCTCCCATCTCTCGTCACGCTATATCAAAATACCTCTTCTCGGCACCCGGGTGCCTCGATACAAGCGGCGAGTGTTTCCGAAAGGACACGGGTCGGTCACACGTCTCCCCCTCCGATCCCTCGCATCGACGGAGCGTCGTCGACGACGACGGTCACCCGGCCGGCCAACTGCCCGATCGGTCCGTCACTCGTTCGGGCTGTAGTTCGGGGCTTCGTCGGTGATCATCACGTCGTGGGGGTGCCCCTCGGTCTGTCCCGCACTGGAGACGCGGACGAACGCCGCACGCTCGTGTACCTCGGGGATCGTGTTCGCACCGACGTAGCCCATCCCGGAACGCATGCCACCGGTGAGCTGGTACAGCTCGGAGGCGAGAGTCCCCTTGTACGGCGTCGCGGCCTCGACGCCCTCGGGGACGAACTCCTCGTCCTCGTCGGCGTCCTTGAGGTAGCGGTCGCCGCCGCCGGATTTCATCGCGCCGACCGATCCCATCCCGCGGTACTGCTTGTACTTTTTCCCTTGCATCGTGATGACGCGCCCCGGGGCCTCCTCGGTGCCCGCGAAGTACGACCCGAGCATCACGGCGTCAGCGCCGGCGGCGATCGCTTTGATCGCGTCGCCCGAGTAGCGGATCCCGCCGTCGGCGATCACCGGGATGCCGTGGTCGCTGGCGACGTCAGCGACCTCCGAGACCGCGGTGATCTGCGGCATTCCGGCCCCGCTGACGACCCGCGTCGTACAGATCGAGCCCGGTCCGATGCCGACTTTCAGTCCGTCAGCGAACCCGACTGCTGCCTCCGCCGCCGCTCGCGTCCCGACGTTGCCGACGACGACGTCGGCGTCGACCGTCTCCTTGATCGCCTCCGCGGAGTCGAGCACGTTGAGGTTGTGTGCGTGTGCACAGTCGATGAAGATCACGTCGACGTCGGCCTCGTCGGCCGCGATCGCGCGCTCCTCCTCGAACGGACCGACGGCGACGCCCGCGAGCAGGCGGCCGTCCTCGTCGCGGGCGGCGTTCTCGTGTTCGCGGCGCTGGAGGATACCCCCCATCGTCACGAGTCCGACGAGCCCGTCGCCGTCGTCGACGATCGGGACGCGTTCGATCTTGTGCTCGTACATCAGCTCCAGCGCCTCGCGCGCGTCGACGTTCTCGGATGCGGTGATCACTTCGTCGGTCATCGCCTCGCGGACCGCGTCCTCCTCGCCGACCTCAAGGTACGGCCGGATGTCGGTACCGGAGATGATGCCGAGCACGACGTCGTCGTCGTCGACGACCGGCGCGCCGGAGACGCCCGCTCGCTCCATCCGTTCGTCGGCCTCGCTCACGGTGTCGTCGGGGTTCACGGTGACGACGTCCTCGCGCCGGATGATCAGCTCGTGGGCGCGTTTGACGCGCTCGACCTCGGCGGCCGTCTCCTCGACGGTCATGTTGCGATGGAGCACGCCGAGTCCGCCCTCGCGAGCCATCGCGATCGCGAGATCGCTTTCGGTCACCGTGTCCATCGCCGCCGACAGTATCGGAACCGTCAGTTCGACGTTCCTCGAGACGCGAGAGGACAGATCCGCGTCGTCGGGCTCCACGCGGCTCTCCATCGGTCTGAGCAACACGTCGTCGAACGTCAACGCCTCTGGTACGTCGAGTTTCGCCGAGAATCGGCCGGAATCCTTCGCCATGTAAACCGTCGTGACGGATCACGCAAAAACGTTGCGAGTCTACACGGACGTGCAACACGATCACATCCGCACCCAGAAAATGTTCAGTATCGTGCGATCAGGACGGGTGCCGCAGGGTTCACCGATCACCGAGCCGCCGGCTCCGCGGGTCGATCGCCGAGAACGCTGGCTCTGTGCGCCGCGTTTCGCGTCGACGATGACGGGTCGACTTCAGCCCGACGACGGTTCGACTTCGGCCTCAACCTCGTCATCGCCGGTGTCGAGTCGTTCGATGACGTCGTTGATCAACACGACGTCGCCGACCGCACGGACCCAGCGATACGGGACGATGATGCCCGTGTTCCGCTCGATGCGACCGGCGAACAGTTCGATGTTGAGCTCGCCCAAGGCGAGTCCGGTGACGGACTGTGCGTCGAGATCGAGGCGGACGTCCTCCACCTCCCCGACGAACACACCGTTGTTCGAGTACACCTCACGACCGACCAGCGACGTGATCTCCTCCGGTGGACCGTTCATAGTTCATACGGTCTGGAGCGCGCGTATTAAGCGTTCGTTGTCGAACGACGTCCGTCTGACGCGAGACGCGAACTCGGTGGACGAGCGCGGGCCGCGACCGTCATCGAACTGCGTCGGACGGGGATCGTCCCGCGTGACCGAGCGGCGACGGCCTCCCTCAGAGGACGAGAACCTCGTCGACGACGACGAGGACGACGAATCCGAGGAGGAACGCCGTCGTCGCGGCGTCGGCGTAGCCGTGCCCGTGCGAGGAGGGGATCATCTCCCGGAAGACGACCGCGAGCATCGCGCCCGCGGCGAAGCCGGCGGCGACGGGAAACAGCCCGGCCGCGAACGAGACGAGGTAGTACCCGAACGTGGCGGCGACGATCTGCGGGACGAACCCGGACAGCGTCGTGTAAAGCAACACTCGCCCGCGATTCATCCCCGTCTCGCCCATCGGGACCGCGAACGCGAACCCGTCGGGGACGTTCTGGAGGCCGATCACGATCGCGAGCAACACCGCGACCTCCTCCAGGCCGGACGCGAACGCGACGCCCATCGCCAACCCCTCCGGCGCGTTGTGCAGGGTGATGGCACCGCCGACGAGCAGCGCCTTCCGGATCCGCGCGTCGACGCCGTCCTGCTCGCTCGACGAGGGGGACGCCGGATCCGTCGCCGATTCCGGTGACGCGATCGGATCGGTCGACCCGCGCGGGGTATCCGACTCGACCGGATCGGTCGGCCCGTCCGGATCGAACGGCATCGCGCGCTCAGAGACCGCCGTGACGTCCGCCTCGGTCGCGCCTCCTTCCGCAGTCCACTCCCGGTAGGCGGCGTGAACGTGGGGTATCGCGCGGTTCCCGGCGAGCAGCGCGAACCCGCCGATGACGAGTCCGATCATGACGGTCGCGAGCCCGCCGTCCTCCATGCCGGGGAGGATCAGCCCGAACACGCTGGCCGCGACCATGATCCCGGCCGCGAGTCCGAGCGCGGCGTCGTACGTTCGATGGCTCACGCGCGCTCGGACGAACACCGGAAGCGCGCCGATCCCGGTCGCGAGGCCGGCCGCGCCCGTGATCGCTAGCACGGTCACGATGTCGGTCATATCGCCCGATTACGCGGTGAGGAACATAAAGCCGGGAGCAACGACCTCGACGACCTCGACGACCGGAGGCCGGACCGCGCGGTCGGACCGGTTCCGGTCCGTCTCCGAACGGAGGCGGGTCGCTTCGTCCCCGGAGACGGGTCGATTCGTCCCCGGAGGCGGGCACTTCGTCCTCGGACACTTTCGCCCGCGCGCGCGTACGCCGGGTTTATAACCCGGCATTGACTACATCGGGTAAGTTCTATGCCAGAGGAGAGTGAGTACGGAGCAGGCCAGATCCAAGTTCTGGAAGGCCTGCAGGCCGTACGCAAACGTCCGGCGATGTACATCGGATCCACGGACGACCGTGGGCTCCATCATCTCGTCTACGAGGTCGTCGACAACTCCATCGATGAAGCGCTCGCGGGGTACTGCGACGGGATCGAGGTGACGATCCACGAGGACGGCTCCGTCGGCGTCTCCGACGACGGGCGCGGGATCCCCGTCGACACCCACGAGAAGTACGACCGACCGGCCCTGGAGGTCATCATGACCGTCCTCCACGCCGGCGGGAAGTTCGACTCGAAGTCGTATCAGGTGTCCGGCGGGCTCCACGGCGTCGGCGTCAGCGTCGTCAACGCCCTCTCGGAGCGACTCGAGGTCGAAGTGAAACGCGACGGCGGGGTCTACCGCCACCGGTTCGAGCGGGGCGAACCCGCCCCGGACGGCTTCGAGCGCGTCCGGGACATGGAACCGGACGAGGGGACGGGAACCCACATCCGGTTCTGGCCCGACGGCGAGATCTTCGAGACCGACGAGTTCTCTTTTTCGACGCTCGCGAACCGGCTCCGCGAGCTCGCCTTCCTCAACTCCGGCGTCGAGATCGTACTCGCCGACGAGCGCGACGGCGAGCGGGAGCGGTTCCTGTACGACGGCGGCATCCGCGAGTTCGTTGCGTATCTCAACGAGACGCGCACGCCGATCCACGAGGAGGTCATCTACTTCGCGGACGAGGCGGACGGCGTTCACGTCGAGATCGCGATGCAGGCGACCGAGGAGCTACAGGGCTCCGTCCACGCGTTCGCGAACAACATCAACACCCGCGAGGGGGGAACCCACCTCACGGGCTTTAAAACGGCGCTCACGCGCGTCGTCAACGACTACGCGAACGAACACGGGCTCGTCGACGACCTCGACGCCAACCTGAAAGGCGAGGACGTCCGCGAGGGGCTCACGGCGGTCATCTCGATCAAACACCCCGACCCGCAGTTCGAGGGCCAGACGAAGACGAAGCTCGGGAACAGCGAGGTCCGGGGGATAGTCGAATCCGCGACCCACGAGAAGCTCGGCACCTTCCTCGAGGAGAACCCCGACACCGCCCGGACGGTCGTACACAAGGCCGCCGAAGCCGCCCGCGCCCGCAAGGCGGCAAAGAAGGCCGAGGAGCTGACGCGCCGGAAGTCCGCACTGGAGTCGACGGCGCTGCCCGGCAAGCTCGCGGACTGTCAGACGCGGGATCCCGCCGAGGCGGAGCTGTTCGTTGTGGAGGGAGATTCGGCCGGCGGAAGCGCCAAGCAGGGACGAAATCGGGAGAATCAGGCGATTCTCCCGATCAAGGGAAAGATCCTCAACGTCGAGAAACACCGGCTCGACCGCATCCTCGAGAACACGGAGATCCGCTCGCTGATCACGGCGATCGGCGCGGGGATCGGCGAGGAGTTCGACATCGACGAGGTCCGGTACAACAAGATCATCCTGCTCGTCGACGCCGACGTCGACGGCGCACACATCCGGACGCTCCTCTTGACGCTGCTGTACCGGCACATGAAGCCGCTGATCGAGGCGGGCTACGTCTACGCGGCCCAGCCGCCCTTATACCGCATCCGGAAGGGCTCGGAGACGTACGACGCGATGACGGAGGCGGAGCGCGACCGCCTCATCGAGGAGCAGTGCGACGGCGATCCCGACCAGGTCCAGCGGTTCAAGGGGCTCGGCGAGATGAACCCCGACCAGCTGTGGAACACGACGATGGACCCGGAGAACCGCATTCTGAAGCGGATCACCATCGACGACGCGGCCGCCGCCGACCGCATGTTCAACGTGTTGATGGGCGACGCCGTCGAGCCGCGCAAGCAGTTCATCAAGGAACACGCGACTGAAGCCGAGTGGGTGGACATCTGATGAGTTCCGACGTACCCGATCCCGACGACGCGCCCGCGGCACGGGTGAAGAACGCACGCATCGAGGACGAGATGGAGCAGTCGTACATCGACTACGCGATGTCGGTCATCGCGGGACGCGCGCTGCCCGACGTCCGTGACGGGCTCAAACCCGTCCACCGCCGCATCCTCTACGCGATGCAGGAGGCGGGCGTCACGTCCCGTTCGGCCCACCGGAAGTCCTCCTCGATCGTCGGGGAGACGATGGGTGATTACCACCCGCACGGCGACAGCGCGATCTACGACACCCTCGCGCGGATGGCACAGGACTTCTCGATGCGGTACCCCCTCGTCGACGGGCAGGGGAACTTCGGCTCCGTCGACGGCGACCCGCCCGCGGCCATGCGGTACACGGAGGCACGGATGGCTCCCATCGCGGAGGAGCTGCTCGCGGACATCGAGCGCGACACCGTCGACTTCCAGCCGAACTACGACGACCGGCTCATGGAGCCGGAGGTGTTGCCCGCGGCGTTCCCGAACCTGCTCGTCAACGGCTCCTCGGGGATCGCGGTCGGGATGTCGACGAACGTCCCGCCGCACAACCTCGGCGAGGTGATCGACGCGACCGTCGAGCTGATCGGGACCCCCGACTGCACCGTCGAGGACCTGATGAACCACGTGAAGGGCCCGGACTTCCCGACCGGGGCGAACATCGTCGGTCGGAACGCGGTTCACAAGGCGTACAAGACCGGTCGCGGTCGCGTTCGCGTTCGCGCGGAGTTCGAGGTCGACGAGGAGGAGGGCCGGATCGTCATCACGGAGCTGCCGTTCCAGCAGAACAAGGCCCGCCTCGTCGAGCGCATCGCCGACGACGTCAACGAGGGCTCGATCGAGGGGATCCGCGACCTCCGCGACGAGTCCGACCGGGACGGGATCCGCGTCGTCGTCGAGCTGAAGCGCGACGCGATGGCCGAGGTGGTGAAAAACCAGCTGCTCGAGAGCCACCTCGAACGCACGTTCGGCGTTATCAACCTCGCGTTGGTCGACGGCGCGCCGCAGGTGCTCGATTTAAAGGAGACGCTGGAACACTACGTGGACCACCGCCGCGAGGTCGTTCGTCGGCGCTCCGAGCACGAACTGGCCGAGCGCGAGGACCGTGCGCACATCCTCGAGGGGCGGCTGAAGGCGCTGGACAACGTCGACGACGTCGTCGAGACGATCCAGGACTCCGAGGACCGCGACGCCGCGAAGGCGGCCCTGGAGGCCGGGTTCGACTTCTCGGCGGCGCAGGCCGAACACATCGTCCGGATGCAGCTCGGATCGCTGACGTCGATGGAGACGGCGGAGATCGAGTCGGAGTACGACGACGTCACTGCCCGCATCGAGCGGTTGGAGACGATCCTCGGGGATCCCGACGAGCTCGATGCGGTGATAATCGAGGAGCTGGAGGCGGTGAAAGCCGAGTACGGCGACGAGCGCCGGACGAGCTTCATCGAGGACACCGGAACCGTCACTCACGAGGACCTGATCCCCGAGGAGGAGTGCGTCGTCGTCATGAGCGAGGACGACTACATCAAGCGGATGCCCCTGGACGGCTTCCGGGCGCAGAACCGGGGTGGGAAAGGGATCATCGGCGTGGATCTGAAGGAGGGCGACCGCGTCTCCTCGGTGTTCCGGGCGAACTCCCACGACTACCTGCTCGTGTTTACGAATCAGGGACAGATCTATCGGCTCAAAACGTACGAGATCCCGGAGATGTCTCGAACCGCCCGCGGGAAGTCGGCGGTGAACCTCCTCGATCTGGGTGACGGCGAGGAGATCGAGGCGGTCGTCAACACGGACGATCTGACCGACGACGAGTTCCTCACGATGGTCACTCGCGACGGCTACATCAAACGGACCGCAGTCGGGGAGTTCGAGAACATCCGATCGACCGGGATCCGTGCACTGACGCTGGGCGACGGCGACGAACTCGTCGACGTCGAAGTGACAGATGGCGAGACGGAGATCGTCATCGGTAGCCGAAACGGAATGGCGATCCGGTTCGACGAGGACGAGGTCCGAGCGATGGGTCGGACCGCCCGCGGCGTCTACGGGATCGACCTCCGCGAGGGAGACGCGGTCGCGGGCGTCGCCGCGATCGACGAGGACCGTCACAACTGGGTGTTGACCGTCACCGAGAACGGCTACGGGAAGCGGTCCGACCTCGACGAGTACCGCCCGCAGTCCCGGAACGGAATGGGGCTCGTCGACATCAAGACCGGCGACCGCAACGGACCGGTCGTCGCCCTCGAGGCGGTCACACACGGCGACCACCTGCTCGTGATGAGCGCGGGCGGTCAGATCATGCGGACCCGAGTCGAGGAGATCTCGACGGTCGGGCGAAACACGATGGGCGTCATCGTGATGGATCTGGCGGCGGACGACGAGGTCGCCTGCGTCGACGTCGTGCCCGAGGCGGACGTCGAGAGCGGCGCTGAGATCGACGCCGACGCCGACGCTGAGATCAACGCCGACGCTGAGATCAACGCCGACGCTGAGATCGACGTCGAGAGCGACGAGGACTGACGACCGACCGATCCGCCGGAAAGCTACTTACGGTCCCCGCGGGAACCGTTCGACGAGATGGATGAGTACGAGGGGACGAGCGAGATCGTCCACGAGCCGGACCCGGCGTTCGTCGAGTCGACGAACGTCGCCGCGTTCATGCGTGAGTACGGTATCGACGACTACGAGGAGCTGATCGAACGGACCACCTCGGACGTCGACGGCGAGCCCGAGTCGGGGATCGACTGGTTCTGGGACGAACTCGTCGACTACCTCGACATCGAGTTTTACACCGACTACGACGTCGTCCGTGACGATACGGACGGCCCGCAGTTTTCCGACTGGTACCCGGGCGGCGAGCTCAACGTCGCTCACAACGTCGTCGACCGCCACGCCGCCGCCGACTCTCCGAACCGTAACCGGGTAGCGCTGATCTGGGAGGGTGAACTCGGCGACGTCCGCGAGATCACGTTTCACGAACTGCATCGGTCGAGCAACCGCGTCGCGAACTACCTGGAGTCCGTCGGCGTCGACACCGGCGACACGGTCGGACTCTACATGCCGATGGTGCCCGAGGTGGCGGCGATACTCTACGGCTGCCTGAAGGTCGGCGCGATCGCGGTCCCGATCTTCTCGGGGTTCGGCACGGACGCGACCGCGACCCGAATAGCCGACGCCGAGCCGTCGGTGATCTTCACCGGGGACGGCTTCTACCGCCGCGGGAGCGAGGTCCGACTGAAGGGGACCCTCGACGACGCGATGGCCGAGGCGGGCGGCGTCGGGCACGTCGTCGTGTACGACCGGATCGGCGCGACGCCGGAACGCGGTTCGACGCCGTCGACGGTCGGCCCCGACGACCCCGAGCGTCGGAGTCAACCGGTCCCGTGGGACGACGACCGCGACGACACGTGGGAGGCCGCCGTGGAGTCCCGCTCGGCCGACTACGACACGAAGGCGCTGCCGTCCGACCAGCCGTCGATGTTGCTGTACTCCTCGGGAACGACGGGGGAGCCGAAGGGGATAGTGCAGACGCACGCGGGGGTACAGACGCAGTGCGCCAAGGAGATCCACTTCGGCTTCGACCACAAGCCGCACGACCGGTTCTTCTGGGTGTCCGATATCGGGTGGATGATGGGGCCGTGGACGCTGATCGGCAATCACACGTTCGGCGGGACGGTGTTCATCTACGAGGGCGCGCCCGACCATCCGCAACCCGATCGTTTGTGGCGGATGATCGACCGCCACGACCTCTCCGTGTTCGGCGTCTCCCCGACCGCGATCCGGGCGCTCCGCAAACACGGGGATGAGTGGGTCGAGAGACACGACCTCTCCTCGCTGCGGCTCCTCGGCTCGACCGGCGAGCCGTGGGATCCGGAGTCGTGGAACTGGTTTCACGAGGCGGTCGGGGGCGGCCGCTGTCCGATCATCAACATCTCCGGCGGAACGGAGATCTGCGGCTGTTTCCTGATGCCGATGCCGACCCAGCCGCTGAAACCCTGCACGCTCGGTGGCCCCGGACTCGGGATGGCGATCGACATCGTCGACGAGGACGGGAACTCGGTCAGGGAGGCCAACGAGCGCGGCTATCTCGTCGCGCGCGACTCGTGTCCGTCGATGACGAGGAGTCTCTGGTCGGGCGACGAGCGCTACCTCGCGGAGTACTGGTCGACGTTCGAGGACCTGTGGAACCACGGGGACTTCGCGCAGAAGGACGCGGACGGCTTCTGGTTCCTCCACGGCCGCGCGGACGACGCGTTGAACGTCGCCGGGCGGAAGGTCGGCCCGGCGGAGATAGAGGGCGTGCTCATCGATCACGACGCCGTCAATCAGGCCGCGGCCGTCGGCGTCCCCGACGACACCACCGGCACCGCCGTCGTCGCGTACGTCGTCTTGGAACCCGGCGTCGAAGCGAGCGACGACCTCCGCGAGGAGCTCCGCGCGCTCGTCGGCGCGGAGCACGGCAAACCGTTCCGGCCGCGCGAGCTCCTGTTCGTCGACGCGTTCCCGAAGACGCAGTCCGGCAAGATCATCCGGCGGGCCATCGCGTCGGTGTATCGGGGCGAGGACCCCGGTGACCTCTCCTCGATGGAGAACCCCGAATCGCTGGAGCGGCTGCGGGACGCGAGCTGAACGGGTCGTCCATCCCTCCCGTCGAAGCCGGTCACTCGATTCGGAACGCCGGCTCCTCGATGCGCTCGCTTTTGCACTCCGGACACCGAGAGGGGTGGTTGAGCGGCTCGTCGAAGCCGTCGAAGCCGCACTCGTGGCACGCGGGCGGCGCGACGAGGAACGTCTCGCCGTCGGCGACGGATCGGGAGACGTGTTCGAGGTGGTCGTACACGACGTGAGTCGGCAGCGACAGCGCTCCCCCGAGCTCGCTCGCGGTCGCCGCGTCCTCCCGGAGTCGGTCGGCGATACGCTGGCGCGTCGTCGGCTCCATACCGGGATCTGGAGCCGATCGGGTAAAACGACGACGCTCGAGGAGATCGAATGCGGACGCAGCCGACGGAAACGTCGTCCACGTTTCACAAGGTTGTCACGGGCGCAAGAAGTATGGTGCCCGCTGCCGGGAATACGCGTATGAAGGCAGTTGTACTCGCAGGCGGCTACGCGACGCGGCTCTGGCCGATCACGAAGGATCGACCGAAGATGTTCCTCCCGGTGGGAGAGAACACGGTCATCGACGAGATATTCGCCGACCTGGAGGCGGACGACCGGGTCGATGAGGTGTTCATCTCGACGAACGAGAAGTTCGAGGAGCCGTTCGAGACGTACCTCGCCGACAGCGAGTTCGAGAAGCCGACCCTCTCCATCGAGGAGACCGTCGCCGAGGACGAGAAGTTCGGCGTCGTGGGCGCGCTCGCTCAACTCGTCGACCGCGAGGACGTCGACGACGACCTGATGGTCGTCGCGGGCGACAACATGATCAGCTTCGATCTCGGCGAGTTCGCCGACTTCTTCGAGGAGAAGGAAACGCCCGCACTGGTCGCGTACGACGTCGGATCCAAGGAGCGCGCGAAGTCGTACGGGCTCGTCCAGCTCGACGGCGACCAGGTGGTCGACTTCCAGGAGAAGCCGGACGACCCCAAGAGCACGCTCGTCTCCATCGCCTGCTACGCGTTCCCCGCGGAGACGCTCCCGGACCTGTCGACGTATCTGGAGGAGGGGAAGAACCCGGACGAGCCCGGCTGGTTCATCCAGTGGCTCCAGAGCCGACAGCCCGTCCACGCCTTCACCTTCGACGGCGCGTGGTTCGACATCGGCACGGCCGCGAGCTACCTCGACGCCGTCGAGTACGCCCTCGACGGGGGAACGCTCGTCCACGACGACGCGACGGTCACCGACTCCACGTTGGGCGACGTCGTCCACGTGATGGCGGGCGCGACGGTGACCGACTCCTCGCTCGAACGGACCGTCGTGTTCCCGAACACGGAGATCACCGACTGCGACGTCCGTAACTCCGTGATCGACGAGAGCGCAACCCTCGAGAACCTGGATCTCTCGGGCGCGCTGATCGGCTCGCACACGAGCATCACCGACGGCGGCGACTTCTGAGACCGCCGCTCCGCAACTCTCGGACTACCCGGCTTCGTCACCTGTGACGACGGCCTCGGCGACGCTTCGAACCGTCTCGTACTCGTCGTCGGAGTACGCGATGAATCGCACATCCGAGAGGTGGTCCGGCTCGAAGGCGTCGATCGTCTCGGCGATGATCCGAGCCCCCTCCCGGAGGTCGAAGCCGGCGACACCGCAGCCCAGCGCGGGGATCACGAGCGACTCACAGCCCCGCTCGTCGGCCGCGGCGAGGGCGTTCCGCGTCGCCTCCCTGACGCTTTCGGCGGTCGCCTTCCCGTCCCCGTAGTGGGGCATCGCGGCGGCGTGGACGACGACGTCGGCGTCGAGATCGAACGCCTCCGTCACCGCGACCCCGCCGAGGTCGACCGGCCCGGCCGCCATGGCCGCCTCGTTGATCGGCCCGCCCGCCCCGCGGCGGAGCGCGCCCGCCACTCCCGAACCCATCCGCAGGCTCGTGCCCGCGGCGTTGACCAGTGCGTCCGCCGACTGCCGGGCGATGTCGCCCTGTACGACGGTGAACTCCATATCCGAACCGAGGTGTGCCACTCACAAATCGTTTGGCGGGACGGCCGGCCCTCGATCGGTCCGTTCGCCGACTCAGTCGACGGGATCGATCCGACGCGGCTCCGGAACCGTCTCCGGTCCGCCCGCGTCGACGCCGGGGACGACGGCGAGGTCGCCGCGAGACGCCGCGTCCGTCCCACTCGGATCAGTCCCGGCGAGGACGGTCGCTCCGCCGCTGACGAGCGGCGCGACGACGCCGACCGCGATGGTTCCGGGCTCGGCGAACGACGTCCTGACGACGACCCGTGAGGAGTCGTCGAGACCGAACGCCTCGACGACCTCCCGCGCAGCCGAGAGCACGTCGCGGTGGCTGACCGTCCCGTCCGCGGACACGATCACGGGGTCGTCCGCGCCGACCGTCGACGGCGGGGTCCCGGGATTCTCGCTCCACAGTTCCGCCTCCCAGTGGGTGGTCCCGGCGCGCGCCGGCGGTCCGCCGAAGACCGCGAGGTTCGTCCCGGGGGAGGGAACGCGGTCCGGCTCCTCGGCGACGGGAACGAGCGCGACGCGGTCGCCCGCGTCGAGACCCGCTTCGGGGTCGAACCGGACGCACGCGCCGAGCCGCGCCGCGCCGAGGAACGCGAGCGTCGTGTGAACGCTCGGCTCCGGCGCGACCGCCACCGTCGAGCCCTCGCGAGCGCCCAGGTGCCGGAGGACGTTGGCCGCCTTGTACGCGTTCGTGATCACGTCGTGGTAGCTCCGTTCGCTGCCCTCGCGCGTGACGAGCGCGAGGTCGCGACTCCGACGCTCCCGGGCCAACAGGTCGCCGACGACGTCCATGGTCGGAACTCGGGACGACCGGGAGTTAAAAACCGCGGCTACGACCGGGGGTTCCGACGGTCGGGGGTTCCGACGGTCGGGGGTTCCGACGATCGTCCCGCGAGTCGGTTCAGGGAGCGCCCGCGATCACCATCCGCGAGCCGTCCTCGGTGAACGAGAGCGACCGCGTCGCCTCGGCGTCGACCCGGACCGCCTCACCGGGAGTCACCGCGAGGTCGTCGCCGTCGACGGTGAGCGTCGCGGCACCGTCGAGGAGGAGATACACCTCCTCCTGTCCGTCCTCGGCGTGGTCGTGTTCGAGGCCGTCCCACCCGTCGTCCGCCTCGACGACCGTCACCCCGAGCGCCGAGCAGTCGAGCGCGTCCCGCAGGAAGTACATCCCCGGCGCGCGCGGTTCCACGTCCGCGTAGTCGACCTCGTCGTATCCCATGCCCGATCCGTCGGTCCGGGCATGCAAAAGCTTCGGGCCGAGCCGACCGGATCGAGCCGAGGAGACCGCGAGGCGATCAGAAGGAGCTCTTCAGCTTCTCGAAGAAGCCGCCGCCGACGTCGATCTCCTCGCCGCCGGCCTCCGCGAACGCCTCCAGCGCCTCGCGCTGTTCCTCGTTCAGGCTCTCGGGAACCACGACGGCGACTTTGACGTACAGGTCGCCGCGACCGCGCCGTCGCAGACGGGGCATCCCCTTCCCCTTCAGCCGGAACGTCTCGCCGCTCTGCGTGCCGGCGGGAACGTCCATCTCGACGGAGCCGTCGACCGTCTCCACCTCGATCGTGTCGCCGAAGACGGCCTGCGGGAACGACACGGCCTCCGTGACACGGAGGTCGTCACCGTCACGCTCGTACCGCTCGCCGACGTCGACGTCGACCTCGATCAGCAGGTCGCCGTTGGGACCGCCGTTCTCGCCGGGCGCACCCTCGCGTTCCATTCGCAGGCTCTGTCCCGACCGGATCCCGGCCGGCACCTCGACGGACAGGGTCGCCTCCTCGCGGACGACGCCGTCGCCGCCGCAGTCCGCGCAGTCCTCGCTGTACGTCTCGCCGGTGCCCTCACATCGGGGACACGTCGAGGTCTGTTGGACGCGCCCGAGCGGCGTCTGCTGGACCTGTCGGACCTGTCCCTGCCCGTTACACTGCGGACAGGTCCGGACGTCGGCGTCGGAGGGATGTCCCTCGCCGTCGCAGGTCTCACACGTCGTCGGACGCGTGAGTGTCAGCTCCTTGGTCGTCCCCTCGAACGCCTCCGCCAGATCGACGGTGAGGCCCGTTCGGAGGTCACGCCCCTGCCGCGGGCGGGTGTCGCGACCGCCGCCGCCGCCGCGACCGCCGAAGAACTGGTTGAAGATGTCCTCGAAGCCGCCCGCGCCGCCACCGCCGCCGAAGGGACCGCCCGCGCCGCCGGGGCCGCCCCCGCCGGTCGCACCGCGCTTGTCCGCCTCGGTGAAGCGTTCGTGACCGAGTTGGTCGTACTGACGACGCTTCTCCTCGTCGGTCAGCACCTCCTTTGCCTTCTGTATCTTTTTGAACGTCTCCTCGGCGTCGTCGGCATCGCTGACGTCGGGGTGATACTCGGCGGCTTTCTTCCGGTACGCCGTCTTGATATCGTCCTCGTCGGCGTCCCGTGAAACTCCGAGGACGTCGTAGAAATCCTCACTCATGCGTTGCGTTGGTTGTGTTGGGTTAGATCGTCCGCTCGGTTAAAAAGCCCGTCCGCCGCGCGCGACGGGGTCCGATTCGTCGGCCACTCGTCGACGCACCGTCGATTACTCGTCACCGGTTCCGTCGGCTACTCCTCGTCGCTCTCGGTCTCGCCGCCGTCCCCGTCGTCGACGTCCTCGAAGTCGGCGTCGACGTACTCCTCGTCGCTTTCTCCGGCCGCGCCGCCGGGACCCGCGCCGCCGGGGCCCGCACCGCCCATGCCACCCATGCCGCCCATACCGCCGGGACCGGCACCGGGACCCGCGCCGCCCGCGCCGCCGGGGCCGGCCTGTGCGGCCTGTTCTTGATACATCTGCTTGCCGATCTCCTGGAGCTGTTCGGTGAGGTCCTCGGTCGCCGCCTCGATCTCCTCGGTGTCGGCGTCCTCGTCCTCCAGTACCGCCTCGACGTCCTCGATCGCGGCCTCGATGTCGGCCGTGAGGTCGTCGTCGACGTTCTCCTCGTTCTCCTCTAAGAGCGTCTCCGCGCGCTGGACGGACGTTTCGGCCTCGTTGCGCGCCTCGATGCGCTCGCGGCGGGCCTCGTCCTCCGCTTTGTGTTTCTCGGCTTCCTCCTGCATCTGCTCTATCTCCTCGTCGGAGAGGCCGACGCCGCCCTCGATGGTGATCGACTCCGCGTTGCCCGACCCCTGGTCCTCCGCCTCGACGTTGACGATGCCGTTCTCGTCGATGTTGAAGGAGACCTCGATCTGCGGGGTGCCGGCCGGCGCGGGCGGGATCCCCGTCAGCTGGAACGCGCCGAGCAGTTCGTTCTCGTTGGCGATCTCGCGTTCGCCCTGGAACACGCGGACGTTGACCGACGTCTGGTTGTCGGCCGCCGTGGTGAACACCTTCGACTCCTCGGTCGGGATCGTGGTGTTCTTCTCGATGAGCCGCTCGAAGAGGCCGCCCTTCACCTCGATACCCAGCGAGAGCGGAGTCACGTCCAGCAGGACGATGTCGTCGACGTCGCCGGAGAGCACGCCGCCCTGGACGGCCGCGCCGAGCGCGACCGCCTCGTCGGGGTTGACGTTCTTCTTCGGCTCCTGTCCGACGAGATCTTCGACCTTCTCTTGGACCTGCGGCATTCGCGTCGAGCCGCCGACGAGGATCACCTCGTCGATGTCCCCTTTCGCGTAGTCGGCGTCCGCGAGCGCCTGTTCGGTCGGCTCGACCGTCCGTTCGAGCAGGTCCGAGGTGAGGTTCTCGAAGGTCGCCCGCGTGATCGACTGTTCGAGGTGGACCGGACCGCTGTCGGTCGCGGTGATGAACGGGAGGTTAACCGTCGTCTCCTTTTTGCTCGACAGCTCGATCTTCGCCTCCTCGGCGGCGTCTTTCAGCCGCTGAAGCGCCTGCCGGTCCTCGCGGAGGTCGATCCCGTGATCGTTTCGGAACTCCTCGGCGATGTGGTCGATGACCGCCTCGTCCCAGTCGTCACCGCCAAGGTCGTTGTCCCCGTTCGTCGCGACGACCTCGTACACGCCGCCGCCGAGATCGAGGACGCTCACGTCGAACGTCCCGCCGCCGAGGTCGTACACGAGCACCGTCTGGTCGGACTCGTCGTCGAGGCCGTACGCCATCGACGCGGCCGTCGGCTCGTTGACGATCCGCTCGACGTCGAAGCCGGCGATCTCGCCCGCGTCCTTCGTCGCCTGCCGCTGCTTGTCGTTGAAGTAGGCGGGGACCGTGATGACCGCCTTCTCGACGTCGTCGCCGAGGTACTCCTCGGCGTCACGCTTGATCTTCTGGAGGATCATCGCCGAGATCTGCTCGGGCGTGTACTCCTCGCCCTCGATCTCGACGGCGTACCCCTCCTCGCCCATGTGCCGTTTGATCGACTGGATCGTTCGGTCGGGGTTCTGGACCGCCTGGTTCTTCGCCGGCTTCCCGACGAGCCGCTCGCCGTCGTCGGAGAAGGCGACGACGGAGGGGGTCGTCCGGTCGCCCTCCGCGTTCGCGATGATCTCGGGCTCGTCGCCCTCCATCACGGCGAACGCCGAGTTGGTGGTACCGAGGTCGATACCGAGGATCTTGTTGCTCGCCATCTTGCCCGATCCTATCGGCTTGCGTCGGTTAAAGGTTACTAGATACGGCGGCAAGCGGTTCAGACCAACCCCGACGCAGTCTTGCGGTTTCTTCGTTCGTGGGATCGGACCGGTCGGAGTATTTATACAGATCCGCAAATCCAGTCAACGCGTTCGACTCGCATCCATCTCGGTCGGCCCCCCGCACCCATCTCGGTCGGCCTCCCGTACCCATCTCGGTCGGCCTCCCGCACCGCCCCGAACCGACCAGTCCGCGGTTCGATGTCCGCCCGGCTTCCGTTCGGGGGACCCCGAAGTCGTTCGGTCGCGTCGCGTCAGATGCCCGAAACGAGGTCCGCCAGCGCCGCCTTCGGATCGTCCGCCTTGGCGACGCCGGACGCCAACAGGATCCCGGACGCCCCGAGGTCGCCGGCTGCGACGACGTCGTCGCCGGTCGAGACGCCGGCCCCACAGAACACGTCGACGTCGGGGTCGACCGCGTCGGCCGCCGTGACGGCGTCTTCCACGATGCCGGGGTCGGCGGTGGAGACGGAGACGTCGCCGCCGATGAGTTCGGGGGGTTCGACAGCCACCGCGTCGGGGCCGAGCGCCGCGGCGGCACCGACCTGCGCCGGGTTGTTCGCACAGACGATCGTTTCGAGGTCCGTGCGCTCGGCCGCGCGAACGGAGCCGTCGACGTCGGCGAGTGTGAGCCGGTTCTCGGAGTGGTTGATGAGCGTTCCCTCGGCACCGTTGTCGGCGACCGCCTCCGCGAGCGTCGAGCCGGTGTGCGAGCCGTGTGCGTTCGGCGAGACGTGCTGCGCCCACGTCTCGACGCCCGTCTCCGCCACGCGAGCGATGTCGGCCGCCTGCGGCGAGACCGCGATCCGCGCCCCGGCGTCGTCGGCCACGTCGCGTGCGGCGGTCGCGACGTCGATCGGATCGCACGGATACGCCTTGAGGTTCACCAGGATGAACATGGTTCGATAGGGGACCCGAACGTGCAAATAGCTTCATACTCCGATCCGGGAGGACTCTCACCGCCGATCCGGGAGGACTCTCACCACCGATCCGGGGGTAGTTCCATATACCCACGGAGAGTCGATCGATCACGGAATGTCGCTCATCGAGTTGATCGCCGGAGTGGAGGCGAGCGAGGCCACTCTGACGGTGTTCAATGCCGATCCCGCGGTCCGAGAGACGCTCGCGGAGCACTTCGCGGACCGCAACGTTCGAGTCGTGGCCGCGGAGACGGACGCGGGACCCGACGAGTTCGCCGTCCTCGCCCGCGACGAGGCGTTCGTGACCGCGGTGTCGATCGACGACCTCCTCCCCGAACGGAACCCGGACGCGACCGGGACGTCGTCGACCGACGGCGACGGGCGACCGAGGCGCACCGGACGACCGGTGTTGGACCGGATGGACGAGACGCTGTTCACCTCCTACTCGAACGCCGACATGGTCGCGGCCTCGCGCGAGATCGAGGACCGCGCCTGGCGCGTCGGCGACGGGGAGCTCCACGCCGGGTTCCAGACCCTCGACGTGCTCACCGGCGAGGCGCGGACGTACAGCCGGCTCGCGACGCTCGCGGATCTCGACGTCCACGCGTACGCGGCCGCGGAGGGGGACGCCCCCGAGGCCGATCGATACACGGTCCATATCGAGCGCGCGCCCGAGATACGGGAGACGTGGTTCGTCGCGTACGACGGCGGCGGCTTCGACGACGCGAAATGCGTGCTGTTGGCCGAGGAGCGCGAACCCGGCAGGTTCTACGGGTTCTGGAGCTACGATCCGGAGACCGTCGACGAGGTGATCGACTACCTGACCGACCGATACGGCTCTCCCGAACCGACCGGTGACGATGGCACGGTCGTGTAGTCGAGAACGGGAACGAACGTATCACCGGTCACGGACGCGTCATCGGACACGATCACGGACGTACCACCAAAACCGGTCACGGACGCGCCACTGGACACGGTCACGCCACTCACGCGTCGGACGCGATCCGGTCAGTGGTCGTCCTCGCGCCACTTGTGTTCACACTCGGTGCAGACGAAAAACCGGGTCTCGGACTCGTCCGCCGAGCGGATCTGCTGCATGTACCAGTACGCCTGGTCGTTGTCACACTCGGGACAGAGAGCGGTCGTCGTCGGGAGCCCCTTGTCCTCGGCGTCACTGACGTCGATGATCTCCGACTCCTCTTGGGCCTCGGTGATCCACGCGTCCGCCCCGTCGTCACGTCCGCTCTCGTACCCGCAGGAGTCACACACCCAGTGGTCCGCTCCCTCACCGGACTTCATCATGGAGCCACACTCGTCGCAGAACTTCATGGCGGAACCAACCGCGGATCGTATTTAAACGACGGGATCCGCGTCGATCGCCGCGAGTCGCCGTCCGGGTCGCTCACGGGCGACGGTCGTTCGATCAGGCGTCGCCGTCGGACTGGCCGGGTTCGCCGACCGCCTCGATCGGCACCACGTTCTGGATGGCGACGTACAGGTCGTTGGGACCCTCGAATCGCTCCTGTTCGACCGACGCGATCAGCTCGCCCAGATCGCCTTCGCCGTCCGCGTACAACACCGTGGTGCCGGCGTGTCTCTCCGACAGTTCGCTCCGCGACGACGGATACGACTCCGACCGGAACGCTTCCTCGAGTCGGGCGAATTTAACTTCATCGTTCATGATAGATTCATCGTCACGAACGTATTTAAACACGTCAGTCGGTTCGGGTTCGTCGTCGCCGTCGGTCGTCGCGGGCGTGGTCGGCGTATACCGGGCGTGTCACTTGAGCCGTTCCTGCAGGAACGAGGGGTGGGCGGCGGTGACGCCGTCGATCCCGAGGAGCTTCTCCGAGATGACGTCACCGAGCTCGTCGCCGTCGGTCGCGCGAACCTCGGCCATCAGCATGTGGTCCCCCGAGGAGGTGTACAGCGTCTCGATCTCCGACAGTCCCTTCAGATCGCGGGTCGCTTCCACGTACTGTCCCGAGTCGACGTCCATCCCGACGATCGCGATCGACTGTGACGCGAGTTTCTTGGGGTCGACGTCCGCGGAGTAGCCGACGATGACGCCGTCAGCCTCGAGTTGACTGACGTACTTTCGAACCGTCGGCTTCGAGACGTCCGCGCGATCGGCGATCTCCGCACAGGAGGCCTGCGCGTCCTCCTCTAACACCGATAGGATCCGTTCCGCCGTCGATACGGTACTCATACCGATACGTTTGTCGCCACGGAAAAAATACCTTGCGAACCCGTAAAGATCGAGTGAAGGGCCCAGAACCGGCCGTTCAACGCCGATTCAGGCGTGTTTCTCGAGGAATCGGTCGTACGAGCGTTCCCACTCGTAGTCGTCGTCCCAGTAGCGCTCCGCCAGCGGTTCCTCGGGCATCTCGCCGATCTCTCGTTTCTCCTGGCCGTAGGAGAGACGGTCCTCGTCGACGTAGTAGCGGCCGGTGAGCACTTCGCCGTCGTACAGTGCCTCCTCGGTCTTGCGCATCATCTCCGCGGCCTCGACTTTGTTCGTCGGGTCGAAGTCGTAGTCGTCGGACTCGTTGACGTCGATGTACGGGACGTACTGGCGCGCGTCCTTGTTCCAGGTCGGACACTGCGTCAGGAAGTCGACGTGTGCGAACCCGTCGTGTTCGATCGCCTCGATGATGATCTCTTTCGCCTGGTTCGGGTTCACCGCGGCCGTGCGAGCGACGTACGACGCGCCGGCGGTGAGCGACAGCGAGAGCGGCTTGAGCGGCTCCTTGGCGCTGCCGGACGGCTGCGTCTTCGACTTGTGGCCCTTCGGGCTCGTCGGGGACGTCTGTCCCTTCGTCAGCCCGAAGATCTCGTTGTTGAAGACGATGTACGTCATATCGTGGTTCTCGCGGGCGGTGTGGATGAAGTGGTTTCCGCCGATCCCGTAGCCGTCGCCGTCTCCGCCGGCGGCGATCACTTCGAGTTCGGGGTTCGCCAGTTTCGCCGCGCGAGCCACGGGCAGCGAGCGCCCGTGGATCGTGTGGAAGCCGTACGTGTCGAGGTAGCTGTTCAGCTTGCCCGAACAGCCGATCCCGGTACACAGAAGCGTCTCCTCCGGAGACCGTCCGACCTCCGGAAGCGCCTGTTTCAACGCCTTCAGGACGCTGAAGTCACCGCAGCCGGGACACCACGTGGGCTGTGGCTCGACGCCGGGCGTGTACTCGTCTCCGTCCAGTTCCCGATCCTCGTTGATCGCTGAGAATGCACTCATTGTTAGTCACCTGCCGCTTTGACGAACGTGGTCTGTTCGCCGGGGACGTCCGGCTCCCCCTCGACGATAACGGCCTCGAAGCCGTCGACGATCTCGGCGGGCTCGAACGGGTTCCCGTTGTACTTCAGCAGGCTCGATAGCTTCTCCCCGTACTGGCCGAGGTTCTTCTGGACGAGCCCGCGGAACTGTCCCGAGGCGGTCATCTCGACGACGAGCACCTCGTCGACGCCGCGGATGAACTCGGCGACCTCCTCGGACGCGAACGGCAGCATCTCGGAGACGCCGAGCGACTGGACGGAGTGACCCGCGTCGTTGAGGCGGTCGACCGCCTCCTCGACGGTCCCCTGCTGGCTCCCGAACGTCAGGATGCCGTAATCGGCGTCGTCGGGACCGCGGTAGGAGGCCGTGGACTCCGAATCGAGGTCCGCGCGGATCGCCTCGAGCTTCTCCGTCCGGCGGTCGATCTGCGCGCGACGGTTGTCCGGGTCCTCGCAGATGTGGCCGGTCTGGTCGTGTTCGTTGCCCGTCGCGAGATAGCGGCCGTCCGTCTGGCCGGGCAGCGACCGCGGCGGGACGCCGTCCTCGACGTCGTGCTGGAAGCGGTGGAACTTGCCGTCCTCGGAGTGGGGCTCCTCGGCGAGGTCGGCCTCCGACAGCGTGTTGCCGAGCGTCGGGTTCGGCTCGCGGTCGAAGTGGCTCTTCGGAACGTTGACCAACTCGCCGCCGAGCTTCTGGTCGTACAGCAGGATCGTCGGGATCTGGTACTCGTAGGCGAGCCGGAAGGCGAGCCGCGACTGCTCGTACGCCTCCTCGACGGTCGCCGGTGCGAGGACGACGCGCTGGGAGTCGCCCTGCGAGGTGTACAGGACGTGTTCGAGGTCGGACTGCTCGGGTTTCGTCGGCAGCCCGGTCGAGGGACCGGCGCGCATCGCCTCGACGAGGACGACGGGCGTCTCGGTCATCTCGGCGAGCCCGAGCGGCTCGGACATCAGCGCGAAGCCGCCACCGGAGGAGCCGGACATCGCCTTCACGCCGGCGTGAGAGGCACCGACCGCGAGCGCGGCCGCTGCGATCTCGTCTTCGACCTGCTCGGAGATCCCGCCCAGTTCGGTCAGGTTCTTCGTCATGATCGTGAACACTTCCGTCCACGGCGTCATGGGGTAGCCGGCGATGAACCGACAGCCCTCGTCGATCGCGCCGTACGAGATGGCGTCGGAGCCGGACATGAGCAGCTGCGGTTCGTCGTGCTCGCCGGTGGGTACCGTGACGTCCGGCTCGTCGACGTCGTACTCCTCGGTGACCTGGTCGTAGGCGATCTGCAGGATCTCGAGGTTCGGTTCGAGGATCTTCTCGGGCATCGCGTCGCGCATGAGGTCCTGGACGTGGTCCAACTCCATGCCGATCAGCGCGCAGGTCGCGCCGATGCCGGCGGTGTTCCGCATGACCTCACGGCCCTGCTCGCGGGCGAGCCCGCGGAGGTCGAGCGGGTACACGTGCCAGTCGTTCTCCTCGGCACGCTCCTCGAAGTCCGGAATCTCGGAGGCGTCCAGCAGCCCCTCGTCGTACACGATGACGCCGCCCTCGCGGAGCTCGTCGAGGTTCTCCGAGAGCGGCTTGATCTCTTCGTTCCCGTAGACGGCTCCCTCCTGCGGGTTTCGAGCGAACGAGTCGCCGAGCGCCAACAGGAAGTTGTAGCCGTCGCCTCGTGACCGTACCGGGTCCGAGGCCGCGCGGATCTCCGTGTAGGTGTGACCGCCACGGATCCGCGACGGGTAGTGCCGATGCGTGAACACGTTCAACCCCGAACGCATCAGGGCTTTCGCGAAGTTCTGGCTGGTGGAAGCGATCCCGTCGCCGGACCCCCCCGATATGCGCCAGATGAGTTCTTCCTCAGTCATAGTATGGTCTGGGCCTTCCGCAGGCCTAGTAAATGGAAGTTACGCCGGTCACCTCTTAGGGTTTGCTATGGATTCGCAAGGAACGATTATGAAAGACCTGCCGCTATCGGAACCCACTCGTTCGACTGCCGTTCCGCGCACCTTTAGGCGTCGGCCCGCCGAGCGACGGTATGCTCACCTTCATCGGACTCGGACTCTACGACGAGCGGTCGATCACCGTCGAGGGGGCGGAGACGCTCCGTTCGGCGGACCACGTCTTCGCGGAGTGGTACACGAGTCGGCTCGTCGGTGCCGACGTCGCCGACCTGGAGGCGTATCACGACGTCGACATCGAGGTCCGACCGCGGGAGGGAGTCGAGCAGGACCCCGAGGCGATCCTCGCGGCCGCGGAGTCGGGTGACGCCGTCTTCCTCACGGCGGGGGACACGATGATCTCGACGACGCACACGGACCTCCGCCTGCGGGCCGAGGACAGGGGGATCGACACCCGCGTGATCCACGGCGTCACCGCCCAATCCGCGGCGTCGAGTCTGACCGGCCTCCAGAACTACCGGTTCGGGAAGGCGGTCACGCTCCCGTTCCCGTACGCGCACGGCGGCGACGACGTGCCCGCGAGCGTGATCGAGACGATCGAGGCGAACCGTGAACGAGGCCTTCACACCGTCGTCTACCTCGACATCAAGGTCGGTACCGGCCCGTCGGGTCCCGACCCGGACCACGAGGAGTACATGACCGCGGAGTACGCCGCCTCCCTCCTCGCGGCGGGCTGGGCGGACGAACTCGCCGTCGTCGTCGCGCGGGCGGGCTCGCCGGACGCGGTCGTCGCCGCCGACCGGCTCTCCGCGCTGGCGACGCGCGAGTTCGGCGAGCCCCTCCACCTCCTCGTGATCCCCGGCGACCTCCACCACGTCGAGGCCGACGCGCTCGCGGGACTCGCGGACGCGCCCGAAGCCCTCCTGTAGCCGCCAGCTATCCGGTCGTCGTCAGTCGCCCAGTCGTCGTCAGTTGCCCGGTCGTCCGGTCGTCGCCAGCCGTTCAGTCGTCCAGTCCACGGTCTCCGTCCCGTCGTCGGCGTCAGATGCACCCCGTCAATTGATATATGTGTGGAAAGGTATCAGTACACATGGACGAGGTACCCGTCACTCGGATCATGTCAACGGAGCTGGTGACCGTCGACGACGATGCGACCGTGGCGACCGCCGCACAGCGGATGCTCGACGAGGCGGTCGGCTCGATCCTCGTCGTCGACGACGAGAACCGGCTGAAGGGATTGCTCACTGCGACCGACTTCGTTCGGTTAGTGTACGAGAACGACCCGGAGGACGCGACTCCGATAGATGCCTGTATGACGACGGACGTGATCACGGCGAACGAGGGAGATACCCTCGCGGACCTCGAGGAGTTGTTCGAGTCCGGCTATACGCACTTTCCGGTCACGGCCGAGGACGGCGAGGTCGTCGGGATCGTATCGACGACGGACGCCACGAAACACGTCGTGAACGCGAAGCCGGGACGACGCTGATTCACCCGCTGACGCCGCATCGGACACCGTCCCCGATCACAGCGCCGGTGTCGGTCCGGCACCGTTCCGCGATGTCGAAACATCCATGAGCCGTGGTGGCGAGAATCGAACATGGATCCTAACGATCGGACACGGGTCTCGGAGATCATGTCGACGCCGCTGGAAACGATCGCTCCCGACGCGTCGATCCGGGAGGCGGCAAAACGGATGCACGAGAAGGGCATCAGCGCGCTCGTCGTCACGACGAGTTCTCGCGCCATCGTCACCCAAAGTGACGTCATCGCCGCCGTCGGAAGCGGTCGGGACACGGACGAGACCGTCGTCGCCGACGTAATGACCGAGAACGTCGAGACGGTGACGCCCGACCTCCTGATGGAGGAGGTGGCGGCGATGATGACGATGTACGGCGTGAAACACCTCCCGGTCGTCGACGATGACTACGTCGGCATGGTGTCGTCGACGGACGTCACCGCGCACCTCTCCTAGGAACGCTCGGTTCGGGTCCGGGCTCGGTCCGGGTTCGATTCCGGTCCGGTCCAGTTCGATTCCGGTCGGTCCGGTCCAGTTCGATCCCGGTCCGGTTCCGCGGCGGCCTCGCGTCGATCCGTGCTCGACCGACTCACACCAGCAACAGCGGCGCGCCGACGAGGACGCCGACCGCGATGAGCACGAGGTTCCAGATCAACACGGGCCGGACGAGGTCGCGGGTGATGCTCGCGGCGAACACGGTTTTGACGAGGATGCTCGCGGCGGTGCCGGCGACGACGCCCGCGACCGCGGTGTCGACCGTGATCTGTCCGGTGCCGAGCAGCGAGACGGCAGTCGTCGTCGCGGTGCCGGAGGAGACGAGTCCGGCGAGGAACGCGGTGGCGACGAACCCGCCCGCGCCGAACGTCCGCTCGGCGAACACCGACAGGAGGAGGACGACGAGAAACAGGAGTCCGAACGTGAGCGCGTTCCGGAGGCTGAACGGGGAGGTGAGGTCCGCCTCCATCGTCGTCCGCCAGTCGCTGCGCAGAACGGCGATCGTCACCCCCGTCACGGCGATCGCGCCGAGGGGCGCACCGATGATGAGGGCGGCCTCGGGGACGAACGCCGCGACGATGACGGCGTTTCTGACCGCCATCGCGGCGTTCGCGAGCAGGATCGAGCCGACCGCGATGTCGAGCAGGTCCGTCCGCTCCTTGGCGCGTTTGGCCATCTCGGCGACGACCGCCGTCGAGTTGACGAGGCCGCCGAAGAAGCCGGTGACCGCGTAGCCCCGTCCCTGGTACTTCTTCACCAACACGTAGTTGACGAAGCCGATGGCGCTGATCGCGATCACGAGCGACCAGATCAGCCGCGGCTGGATCGCGTCCCACGGGTCGATCGTCTCCGCGGGAAGCAGGGGATAGATGACGAACGCGAGGATCGTGAACTCCACCGCGCTGCGCATCTCCTCGCGGGAGAGCCCCCACGCGAACTGGTGGAGCTCCCGTTTCAACACCAACAGGAGCGAGGAGAGCACGGCGACGGTCACCGCCTCGATGAGGAAGTCGTTCGCGACCAGGGCCCCGAGCCCGTACGCGACGAACATCGACACGGAAGTCGTCAGCGAGAGCCCCTCGGCGTCCGCCTCGACGAAGCTCCGGACCGCCAACAGCACCGCGATCGCGACCAGCAACAGCCCGCCGACGACCAACAGCGGGTCGTTGTCGAGGATCGAGAACACGGCCGCGAGCAGGCTGATCAGCGCGAACGTCCGGATCCCCGCCGTCTTCTGGGACCACTCGCGTTCCAGCCCGAGGAACATCCCCAGAATCGTCGCCATCACCAGTTTGAGGACGTCCGCCTCCAAGTAGACGACCACGTCGACGCCGCTCAGCGACACCGCGTCTCACCGCCCGTCTGGCCGTCGGCGTCGAGCCGATCCGACCGGATCCGCGCCCGCATGCGTGCCTCGGTGTACCGTTTACGGCCCCCTATACGTTGCCATCCGGGACGACGTGTGCTGTGGTCGACCGAACGGGCGGTCCGTCGGGGCAGCCAGTCGACGCGATCGATCAGTCGTTCGCCCCGTTCGTCGGCTCCCGCGGGAGGTCGATCGATTCGGTGAGGTCGTGTTCCTCGCCGGTGAGCACGTAGAGGACGTCCTCCAAGACGACGACGAGCTCCGGGAGCTCGCGGGCGACGAGGTAGGTGATCCCGATCAGGGCGACGACGGCGAGCAGTTGGCTGATGATCCGGTCGGAGACGAGAAACGACACGCGGTACGGGTCGGTCGCGCCGAACATCGCCAACACGAGGTCGGGCTGCCAGTGCATGTACTGGTTGCCGGCGACGATCGTGATGAACGTCGTCCGGAGGATGTTGAGCGCGTAGATGAGCGGGATCGAGACGGCGAGCGCGCGGAGCTTGCGAACGAGCGGTGCCTTCACCGCGGCGACGAGCCCGCCGAAGATGGCCATGCTGCCGAGGCCCGTACACGCCAACACGACGTGGACCCGGACGGTGTGCCCGTCGTCGAGCACCCACTCGTAGGCGGCGTCGTACCCCTCGCTGCTCGTGACGCGTTCGGGCGCGTAGCCGAGCAGGTCGATCACCATCCCCGTGTGGGTCGCGACGATCTCGATGAGCACGCGGCGCGGTTCGGGGATCGCGAGCCCGGCGACGGAGAGGGCCGGGATCGTCTCGAACGGGAGGTAGATGAACAGCATCAGCGCGACCGCGCGCGTCAGCACGAACAGCGACCCGCGGCCGCTGTACAGGAGGTAGCCCGCGTACGCACACGCGGGGACGCCGACGAGCGCGAGAAGGGACTCGACGTAGCTCTGGTGTTCGAACGCGAAGTACGGCACCATGCTTAGCCAGAACAGCCCGAACAGCCCCCACGTCCCCGCGGCAAGCGTGCGTCCCGCGTCGTGGCCGTAGCCGTCGAGCACCCACGCGATCCCGAACAGGATCGCGACGAGCCACGCGAACGTGAACGTGTCGGGGAGGGCAGCCAGCACCGCCGGCACGCTCACAGCAGTCATACCGACTCGGTCGGGTTTCGCCGGATAAAGCCCTTGTCGTTGCCCGCGCTCCGTTCCGGTGTCGCGGCCGCCGATCGCACCGGCCGCGTCGTCCGGCGACGTCGCCGCCGCCGGTCACGCCGTCCGCCGGGCCGCGGCCGCGCTCGTGGCGAGCGCCGCGAACGTGCCGAGCGGTCCGAAGCCGGGGACGTCCCCGACGGTCAGTCCCCTGCCCTCGCCGTCGTCGGCGCGGAGGTCGGACAGCGAGAGGTCGCGCTCCGGCGTGGGCTCGGCGGCGGCGTCGGCGCGCTCCCCGCCGGACGGGCGCTCGTCGACGAGGCCGGTCGAGACCAACTCCTCCTCGGAGACGATGGTCTCCTCCGTCCCCGGCTCGAACGCCGGGTCGTCGTCCCCGTCTGGAGCGGGCGTGTCGGTCGCGCCGGAGTCCGCATCGGTCGCCGGCGGGTCCTGATCGACGACGTCGGACGCGTCGGAGTCGGTGTCCGTGCTGTCGCCCGTCCCGCCGTCGGTCGACGTCGTCACGCTCGTGTCGGTGGTGTCGGCGTCCGCGTCGGTGGTGTGGATGTCCGTGTCGCCGTCGGTGTCGTCGGTGATGTCGCCGTCGGTGTCGTCGGTGTCGCCGTCCGCGTCGTCGGTGATGTCGCCGTCGGTGTCGTCGGTGTCGCCGTCCGCGTCGTCGGTGATGTCGCCATCGGTGTCGTCCTCATCAGCCGGTTCGTTGGTAGTGGTGTTCTCAACGCTAAGCGAAGTAGATCTCTCGACGTTTGATTTGAGATCAGTCGCAGTGATTCGATAGTCCCCTTCTGGTTGTGAGGAGAAACTGAAGTGTGTCTCTCCCTCATCAGTTGTATAAGTGAAATTGCTGGCGACGAGATGACCCGCCTCATTTGCCAGTGAAATGTTGACTGGACGATCCGAGCCATTCATTTCTATTTTACCTTCGATCTGTGTTTCTGTATCTACCACTGATTCCGTGGGATTGATCTGAACGTTGAGTTCTTCGATTTCTAGAGTAGTTGAAGTAGAAAACACCGATGTCGATACAGAGTATTTCTCGTTAGTTCTATTTGTCGTGTCGAAGCTTGCAATCCGGCTGTTAATCCCGGATGTGATGCGTATCGATTCACTACTGCTATTTAGATCAACTGAGAAATTATCAGAATCTTCGCTTTCAATAGCGACCTTGCTTCCTTTAAATATAGTCGCATTCTCACCGCCAGAAATCGTTTCTCCAAGGAACTGAACATCCGTAGATTTAGATTTAATACCCTCACCTTCACCTTCTGGATGGATGTTATAGAGGGTTAGACGGTTGAGAGACGGGAATACACCGCTTTTGAGTGGGCTATCGTATTCAAGTCCACTAGTATTGATGACTAGCTGGCCGTCAGTGTGGGTATATAAATTCGTATCGTTACCGAGATCAATGGTAGCCGTTTGGGACGATGTAAGTTCGACCTCAATACTTCCTCTAGTATCGTCTATAGCGATATTAAAAGGGATTTCAATAACCCCTCGAAGCGAATCGTTTGTTGTATTAGTCGAGGTAGCAAAATGGAGTGGAATATTTTGCAGAGCGACATCTCCATCCACCAAGCTGGGCGATATCTGAACAGATGATGTTGATGTATCTTCATTGCCAACGCCATCACGAAGAGAAACGTTAACCAGATACTCACCACTGTCGTGTGGATTTTCGACTCCGTCGTATGCAAGGATCAGTTGGTCACCATCAGAGAGTTGTGGAGCAGTTTCAAGCGGAGAAAAATCAAAAGTGACGGTGTTATTTGAGGAGGAAATATTAATATTGTCCTGATTTGAGAGGTCTGTTGTTCCTTCTCCCGTATAGTGTACTAGCTCTACTAGTTGTCCCTCAGACTCAACCGCAGAAGAATTTCCTTTTGAATTCACAAACTGCTCGTCATATTCGATCGTCACTTGTTCGAGATGATCACCAGTCGCTGCAGATTCACCTGTAACTGATATATTAACAGAATGTGTTGAGTCACTAGTAGCCGCATGGTCTGGGTCTGCAGTGACATTCGTAGTGTTAACAGATCCATTTTCAGGAGCGTCTACATTCGCGATATCACCAGCATAAATTACGTTCTCATTTGGAGTCCCGTCATCTGGATGGACCGCAGCAATTAATTCAACCTCACCAGTGAGCTCTTCAACGTCAATAGATACTGAATCCTGCTGGCCCTGTACTGTACCTAGTTTTCTTGCGGCTTCCCCATCTTCATCAGTCTCCCATATGACGACGTGATCCTTTTCAGGATCTTCTAGCTGAACGTTCGAGACGGAGATTGTGTTCGTTGTATGGTCATACGCTTCCGAGTCGATGTCTACAGAAGCATTAGATACAACTGAGAATGTACCGATCTCATACCCGTCTCGTTCGATTTTATACTCTAGATCGGTGGCAGTAGCTGAAAGAGAACTATCAAGAGTACTAACATTTGTCGTGTCTATATTAGAAATCGTGAAATCAAATTCATCATGGCTACTATCCGTAGAGGTTTCCACAATGAGCTTTGCATTTGATGTTGTTCGATCTTCAATCGTCACACTCTCAATTTCCGTCGCCTGAGTGTTTGAGATCTCATACGAAGAGGTATTAGGATCCAGTTCAGCCCCTGCCTCAACCAAGTCTCCTACCTCAATGACAATCGGATCCGAATCTTCCCAGACGACAATATCGTGGATCGTCTGGGATTCATTGTTTCCAATACCGACGTCCTCAACTTCGCCAAGATCGACAACACTCGCCGCGCCCGGCAGCACCATGATGCCGAGGGCGACGACGACGGCGATCGACACGACGACGAGCGGCGTCACGGGCGTCCGGACAGTAGCTGTCATAGCGCGTAGTGGTTCCACAAGCGTCGATGTCGAGTCGCTGCGATCGACGGAGCGGCGGCTGTCGGGTGCGGAAAACCCGTCGACTGCGAGCGTATCGACGTCGCGTCGTGGATCTACTCGGGACTGAATCGTCGATCGGTGTAAATCCCTTTCGTTCTCGATAGTTTCACGATCTCGAAACGTCGGGGTTCGGTCGTCGATCTCAGTCCTCGCTCGTCGTCGACGGCGGACTCGCTCCGGAAGGGATCTCGCGCGTGTCTCCCGTACTCGGGGATGAACCCGACGCAATGTCGTGGTAGCCGTCGGAGTAGATAAACCGTTTATAATTAGTTGCTCGATGAGTGGCTCTCGGCGGAGCGAGTACTACCACCTCCAAAGCCCCAGCCGCGACGGCTCGCGCGCGCCGACCGCAGAGACTCATCCGGCACGTGGGTTTGGATTTATAAATGGTATTCTGAGAGAATACCGATGGAGAAAGTAGTACTCAATATACAACTCACGTCACTACGACTTGCTTACGCCTCAGACCGGCTCAACTGGACTGTGCCCGCTTCCACTATCCAGCAGTTACGCAAGTAGGGAAATGAGTGATTTTTTCACCAGTCTCCGTCCATTTTCTGTTAGCTCTCCTGTCGTTCTTCCGTTCATGAGCGATGCCGGTGCGATCGTGTATAGTGCCCATGGCATCAGGTACGACGTATCGGAGAACGAGATACCGTTGAGGTGCTCGTCTTTGAGCTCAGGTGTGGTTTGCTGGTACTTTCCGGCGCTTGTTCCGACACACATCACGGTACAATCAGTGGCGCTGAACGGGTGTGTCTCGTGAGCTAAGACGATAATTGGCCTCTGCGGATGTGCATTCGTTGGATCCTGTGCCCAGCAAACATCTCCTGCGGAGAGTTTACTCATTCAGTTCGTCCATGTCGTCTTCCAACTCCGTGAGCTCTGCGTCGAGTTCCTCGTCAGTGAAGCCCTCACCGATCCGTGTCTCGGGTTGTTCAGGGTTCGCGTCCACATCGCGGTGGTGGCCGAACATCCGGTTCAGTTGGTCGAGGCTGGAGACGTACCGTCGGATGTCTTCGCGGTCGCTCAGGGCGTGGTAGTAGCCGTCGTCGGTTTTTCCGACGTAGTCGTCGTCGAACAGACGTTTCAACGTGGTTGTGGCAGTTCCTCGGGGGATGTCGAGAGCGTCCGTGATCTCCTGTGGGGAGTACCCCCACTCGGGGTTCCGATACAGGTACGCCACGATGTCCGACTTCGTGGTTCCCGGCCGAAGGGTGAGCTCGGGGTCGTGGTCTTCGATGAGCACCGGCATTATGTACCCGAATGTAGTCCATTGTATTATAAGGATGTTTCGGTGGGGTCACGGACGTGGGTCCCGCTACTCGCCGAGCGATCGCACGATGAGTCGCGTCGCCCGTCACGTCGCGTGTGCGTCGACGTCGCGATCGCCGTCGCTGGTCGACGTGGGTGCGATAAAGAAACCGTGTGTGGGTCGGCCCGCGTGGGCCGGTGGTTCGAGTGTGAGACGCCGAAGCGCTTAGTCGCGAGTGCGTTCGTCCGAGTTAGGGACGGCGGCGGGTCGCGAGCAGCGCGGCGGCGAGGAGCGCGACGAGAGCGACGACTGCGCCGAAGCCGGGCGTGTCATCTTCGGTCTCCTCGGTCTCCTCTTCGGTCTCCTCGGTCTCGGGTTCCTCAGTCTCGGGTTCCTCGGTCTCCGGCTCTTCCGTCTCCGGTTCCTCGGTCTCCGGTTCCTCGGTCTCCGGTTCCTCGGTCTCCTCGGTCTCCTCTTCGACCGCTTCGACCACAGTGCCGTCGACGTCCGGGTTGTCATCAAGGCCGCTCTGGCGGACCGTGATGGTGTACTCGTCGCCGATGTTCTGCGGACTGAAGTCGAATTCGGTCGACCACGTGCCGTCAGCGGTGACAGCAACGTCCTCCTGCGTCTTAATGAAGGACGGGCTGGTTCCGGATGCCGAGCGCACGCGGAGGTTCACTTCGCTACCGGGTGCGACGTTGGACGTTCCTTCGACGACCTGGCCCTCAGCGTTCGTCACGTTGTAGGGGTCCTGGTCGAACTCGAATTCACGCTCCTCCACGCTGAAGGAAGCCGTCACGCTCTGGTAGTAGTTGTTGCGCAGCTCAGTCGTCGTGAGCTCGTCGCGGTCGTCCTCGTCAACGTCGAGGAGGCGCTCGTCCTGCACGCGGAAGCGTGCGTCGAACGCGTCGCCGTCCTCAGCCGTTCGCTCACCGTCAGTCTCGACCTGGTCGAGGTCGTAGACGATGTAGAGGTTGTCCGAGTCCTCGTCCTCGTAGACTTCCGTGTCTGCCGCGTCGAGGACGTTGAGGACCTTACGCTCTGCGTTCGTAGTCGTCGTGTCTGCCGTCTGGCGGACACGCAGGCTGAGCGACGCCTGGTCGTCAATGCCGTTCTGGTTGCTGACGAGAGCGTCCAGCGCATCGGACGGGTTGTCGCTCACGTTCGCGAGCAGACCGGTGAGGCCCGATGCCTCAACCTGGTGGATGACGTAGTCGCCCTCTGCGACCGTGTCGGTCTGCGTCACTGCGTCGTTTTCGATCTGGGAGGTGAGCTCCGCGATCGCGTCGTCGTCGTCGCTGTCCGCGTCGCGGACGTCGTCGACGGTGTCAGAGGAAGCCGTCCAGATGGTCTGGCCGACCGTCTCACGGTCTTCGATCACGAGCGTCCCGATCGTGTCGGGGTTCTCGAGCGTCTCGCCGTAGTCGGCGTCAGTCGTCGAACGGATGGAGAGGTCGTAGTCACCCGTACCGAGGATGCTCAGTCCGTCTCCAATCTCGTTCTGCTGAGGGCTCGAGAGCGAGGCGTCGGAGTCGTCGTCCGCGATCTCGAAGAGGTCGTCTGCGTAGTCGGAGGAAGTGTTCCCTGCAACGTACGTGTTGAACAGGACGGTTACTTCGTCTTCGCCGTCGGAGTCAATCGTCACGTTCGCCTGGTAGCCAACGTTCTCCTCGTCACCGATGACGAGGTGGCCTTCTTCAGTGTCGTCGAAGGTGACGGTAATCGCGGCAACGTCACCCTGCTGTTCGGTGACGATCTGCTCATCAAGGCCGAGTTCGCCTTCACCAGCCTCGGTCACTTCGATCGAGGTGGTGTCTTCGGCTTCAGTGTCAGTCGACTCGAAGAGGAACTCGTAGTTCCCCGTCGAGATGTCGGACACGTTCGAGAAGTTCGCGGAGTACGTGTCGTCAGTGACGCCTTCAATCGTGATGCGGTCCTCGTCATCGTCGACAGTCGTAACGTCGAATTCCTCGGTGAAGAGGGCTTCGAGTTCGTCAGCGTCGAGGTCGCCGTCGGCGCTCACGTTGAGCGCGTAGGAACCGCGGTTGGAGTCAATCTCAATGTCGGCACTGTCATCAGCCGCGACAGTGTCGTCCTCGAACTCCGTGTCGAGAGTCATGAGCCGAACCTCGAACGTGTTGTCGAGGCTGGGTTGACTAGGTAGGTCGGGACCACGAACGAAGTAGTCACCAGTCTCGAGGTCGCTGGTGTCGATGACGATCTGGCCATCGTTTTCCGGACTAACTTCTTCGACGAACTGGCTGTTAGTGACGGAGCCGCCTTCGGACGCAGTCACACGGCGCAGGTCGTAGTTTTCAGTGGAGTCAATCGAACTGTTGTAGAAGGTAACTTCCTGTCCCTGGAACGGGTTGCTCGGGACGTAGCCATCTTCCACATTCAGCGTCTGTTCTGCAGATGCGTAGTCGTTCCCGCCTGCAGAGACTACCCCGGTAGAGGAGTTGTTAAGGACAACACGGTGGTCGTAGGAACCAACGTCAAGGTTACCGATGGCGGTTGCTGCACCAGTGAATTCGTACTCCTCAGATTCACCAGGCGCGATGTTGAAGTTCCCGTCAGTGAAGGCTATGCTGTCAACAGAGGCGAAGCCACTGCCTTGGTCGACTTGGAACACCAGTTCATCGCCTTCAGCGATGTTAGTGGCGTTGAAGTTGTTTGTCGCATCGTCGCCGTCAACAGAGACGGTGACACTCGGTGCTACTTCAGTTCCCTGTGCGATGGTCTGACCATCGGTAGGAACATTATATTCGATCGTCACATTGTCGCCGTCGGTGTCTGCTGCAGCCGCAGGAGCGGCAGCAAAGCCGACCGCAACCATGGAGACGACCATGATCACCGCGAAGAAGACCGCATTGGCCTTCTTGCGTGTGTTATTGTCGTTTGTCATTGTTTGTTGTGTGTTGTCTGCATCGCGGCAGTAGCTTTCTCCTGACCTTCGACCGCCCGATCATCGTCGACGCCAACGCCCTCAGCGGGATACAGCCGGACTCGGTCGCGGATACTCAACTCCTGTCGCATTAGGGTAGGGGTTGCAGCCGTGTGTTAAAGGGGTCAGTATAAATACTTTGTGTGGTTGCCACGATTCGTGTGAATGGCTCACACGGACGTCTGACGGGGGTGAGACGACCGTTCTCGATCGTGAGAACCCGGTGTGATCGATGATCGTGAGCACCGACCCATAAGCGCCGTCTCCCCCGGTCGTGAACGCCGTGAGCGACACCCGTGTACGCCCGTTCGAGAAGGTCGTCGTCGCGCGTCGGCGCTCGAGTGTGTGGATCCTCCGTCCGCACGCACGCGCAGTGGAGGATCTGCCGGTGCCGCCGCCGCCGAACCCCGCGACGACGAGGAACGCATCGATCGCGTGGACAGGGACGCCGTCGAGCACGCCTCGCCTCTCGTCGATGTCCTCCCGAACGACCGCCGCATCCATTGTTCGTCGTCCGCGCCCGTCTCCGCGTCGGACGCGAGACACCCGTCGATGACCGTCCCGCCCGCCTGTCCGACCCCGATGAGCGCGGGCTTCACGCCGAGGATCCCCTGATACGGTCCCGGACGTCGTGCGACGGCGCGTATGAAGGGTGGAAACGGAACACGAACGGTACGAGGGCGGCGACGACGACCATCGGATCACCTGCCGTTCGAAACGGGCAACTACCTACTGTGAACCGTCGTACATGGACTCGAACGCCTGCTCCCCTCGGATCAGCTCGTCGACGCCGTCCGTGAGCGTTACCTCGCCGAACACCGTCGCACGGTAGTACGTGAAGAACCCGTCTTGCCCGCGTTGCGTGCGTTGGCGCTTCTCGATCAGTCCGACAGCGACCAGCTTGTTCAGGTGATAGTGGAGCGTACTGTCGTCGATCCCGATCGCCTCCGCAAGCTCCGTGGGGCTTCGTTCCCCGCCGTGGACGAGCCGATAGAGGATCTCATACCGGGTGCGGTGTCCGACGGTCGCGTGCATATCGAGGTACTCCTCGAGGCGGAGGACGCTGTCGTCGGGCAGCAACTCCGCTGGATCCGTCGGCAGATCCCCGTCGACCGTCCGCGTTTGATCGGTTGCCATCCTGCGTTACAGTACGTGAAGAACATACTTAGTCGTTCTCGAGCCGGGATTCCCCAAAAACACCGTCTATTATATATGCGAGCCGGGTAGGAGTCGCCATGTCGGGCGAGATCACCCGGACGAGGATCGCTGAGCGATTAGGGAGTGTGACGTATGACCAGTTCCTGTTCTATCTGATGGGACCGTACAAGTCTTTCAACCTCAATTACGTCCTCAGTGAGGAGGAGCGGCAGGGGATCGACGTCGATTCCCTGCCGGGGCCGTTGCGCCGACTCTTCCGTAACGAGGACGACATCAACGAGGCGAAAGCCCTGTTGCGGCGAGTGCAAGGTGCGCTCCGGACGGACCCGGGAGTGAACGCCTTCCTCGCGATCGACGTCGACATGGATCTCAAAGACGTGGATGCGGTCACGCAAAGCATCGAGTTCACGCGATGTAGTAACGCCACTGCGTTCGTGGTCCCGTTTCTCGGCCACAATTTCGGTATCGGAGAGGAAGCCGGGAGCATCCTTCAAACGCTTTCGGACACCCACGGCGAGCGGTTCGTGTTCGTGCACGAGGCGGACGTCTCGAGCGCAATGATCCGGTCCGCAAGAGTCCGATGGGATCTCCGCGTTGAAACGTACGAAACCGAGGCGGAACTCGTTGCCACGCTTCGACGATTCGCGGGCGAGATCATGCATCGTGAACGCCGGGGCGAACTCGACACGAAGTGACGGCCCGTCGGACTCGACTAACCGAGAGATCGTGCGGAACTTCGGGCCCGCATGGCCCGAGTCGAGTGTTTCGCCCCGATCGGCTACCCGAGGTGGGGATTCGAGCACCGCCGGGCGAGCCGCCCGAACCGAACGTACCGGTCGATCACCCGCCAGCAGCCGACTGCGACGACCGCACCGAACGCGTTGACTACCATATCCGTGCGGTCGAACGTGCGGGACGGAACGGTCGACTGGAGGAGTTCGATCGCGACCCCGTAGCCGACTGCAACGGCGAACACGACGATCAACACCTGCCAGTCCGGCCATCGAGAGTCGTGGAGTGCGTACGCGAGCGTTGCCGCGAGTCCCCCGTACGCGAGGAAGTGTAGCCAGTTCGAGAAGGCGAACACCCCGAGTGGGCCGGTCCGGAACGACCCGGATCCGGGCGGCGTCAGTATCGAGTAATACAGGATCGTTCCGGCGACCGCGAGCACGATCCCCCAACGGAGCGGTTTCGGAACGAGGGGAACGCGGAGTGGACGCATGTCGACTCGGAAACGCGTCAGCGTCAAAAAGACGTTGCAGTCGAGTCCATATCCCCCGAGAAACGACGTTCAACGCCGTCCCGTACGCCGATCGTCGACACGTAATCATCCCGAAAGATAACACTTTTCGGGTGGTAGCGGAAACCGATCGGATATGTCTGACGAGCTAAAGCGGGGATTGGAGGGTGTACTCGTCGCCGAGTCCGGACTGAGCCACGTCGACGGCGAAGTCGGGAAACTCGTCTACCGAGGGTACGACATCGACGACCTCGCCCACGAGGCGACCTACGAGGAGGTGTTGTACCTCCTCTGGAACGGCGAGCTACCCACGCGCACGGAGCTCGACGCGTTCACCGCCGAGCTCGACGCCGAACACGACGTCCACGACGACGTCCTCGAAACCGTGACCCAACTCGCCGACGCCGGCGAGCGACCGATGGCCGCGCTCCGCACCGCCACGTCGATGCTCTCGGCGTACGACCCCGAGACCGACGCCGACGCCGAGGACCGCGAGGCCGCACTCAACAAGGGCCGCCGCATCACCGCGAAGATGCCCACGGTCCTCGCCGCCTTCGAACGCGCCCGCCAGGGCAACGCGCCGGTCGACCCCGACCCCGACCTCTCTCACGCCGCCAACTTCCTCTACATGCTCACGGGCACCGAGCCCGACGCCGTGAGCGAGGAGACGTTCGACATGGCGCTCACGCTCCACGCCGACCACGGCCTCAACGCCTCCACGTTCGCCGCGATGGTGATCGGCTCCACGATGGCCGACGTCTACTCCGGCGTCGTCGGCGGCATCGGCGCGCTCAGCGGCCCGCTCCACGGCGGCGCGAACCAGGACGTGATGGAGGTGCTCCACGAGGTCGACGACTCCGCGAAGGACCCCGTCCAGTGGATCACCGACGCGCGCGACGCCGGCCGCCGCATCCCCGGCTTCGGCCACCGCGTCTACAAGGTGAAGGACCCGCGCGCACACATCCTGGAGGAGAAGCTGCGCGACCTCTCGGAGTCCGCCGACGACACGAAGTGGCTGGAGTACACGACCGCCATCGAGGAGTACCTGAGCGAGGACGAGGGATTAGCCGAGAAGGGAATCGCCCCCAACGTCGACTTCTTCTCCGGCTCCGTCTACGACCACCTCGGCATCCCGATGGACCTGTACACCCCCATCTTCGCGGTGAGCCGCGCCGGCGGCTGGATCGCCCACATGCTCGAGTACCAGGAGGACAACCGCCTCATCCGCCCGCGCGCCCGCTACACCGGCGCGACCGACGCCGAGTTCGTCCCGATCGACGAGCGCTAGCCGCCATCGACGGGCGAAGACGAACGATCGCTCCCCGACGACCCTCCCCGACGGCCGTCCCCGACGACCCTCCCCGACGGCCCTCCCCGACACGCCCCCACGGTTGACTCTCGCGGTGATCGAACGACGACGGACGACGCGTCACCGATCCGGAGCCGAACGCGCGTTGCCCGAGCTCCGGCGCGAGCGGGACGCGCTCCGACCGGCCGGATGCCCGCTCTCCGACGACCCGTCCGAGCGAGCGCTCCGATCGAGCGCCGACTGACGGTCGAGACGCGTCCGCGCCCGCGGGCCGCAGCGAAACGGGTCCCGCCGTCGAGGGCGTGGGTCTCGCTACCCGCTCACTGATACGCCGCGATCCCCGTGAGGTCCTCGCCGAGGATCAGCGTGTGGATGTCGTGGGTCCCCTCGTAGGTGTAGACGGTCTCCATGTTCGCCATGTGTCGCATCGGCGAGTAGTCGGTCGTGATCCCGTTGCCGCCGAGCATCTCGCGGGCGATCCGCGACTGGTCGCGGGCCGTCCGGACGTTGTTGCGCTTCGCCATCGAGACGTGCTGGGGCCGGAGGTCGCCGCGCTCTTTCAGCTCCGCGAGCCGGTAGACCAACAGCTGGCTCGTCGTGATCTGCGTCGCCATCTCCGCGAGCTTCCCCTGTTGGATCTGGAAGCGGGCGATCGGGCCGCCGAACTGCTCCCGGTCGATCGCGTACTCGCGCGCCTGCTCGAAGCAGTCCCGCGCCGCGCCGACCGCGCCCCACGCGATCCCGTATCGGGCCTGCGTGAGACACGACAGCGGGCCCTTCATCCCGCTGACGCCGGGGAGGACGTTCTCCGCGGGGACCCGAACGTTCTGCAGACCGATCTCGCCGGTGATCGACGCCCGCAGGGAGAGCTTCTCGTCGATCTTCGCGGTCGTCACGCCGTCGCGGTCCGTCTCGACGAGGAACCCGCGAACCGGGCTCTCCTCGGCGGAGACGTCGCGCGCCCAGACGACGGCGACGTCGGCGATGGGCGAGTTCGTGATCCACGTCTTCGAGCCGTTGAGCACGTACTCGTCGCCGTCCCGCTCCGCGCGCGTCTCCATCGCCGAGGGATTCGAGCCGTGGTTCGGCTCCGTGAGCCCGAAGCAGCCGACCGCCTCGCCGCGCCCCATATCGGGCAGCCAGCGCTCCTTCTGGTCGTCGCTGCCGAACGCGTGGATCGGGTACATCACGAGCGCGCCCTGCACGCTCGCCATCGATCGAAGCCCGGAGTCACACGCCTCCAACTCCTGCATCAGGAGTCCGTAGGCGGTCTCGGAGACGTTCGGGAGCCCGTAGCCGTCGAGGTTCGGCGCGTAAAAGCCGAGCTCCCCCATCTCCTCGATCAGCTCCGTCGGGAACGTCCCCGCCTCGAAGTGGTCGCCGATGTCGGGCCGCACCTGCTCGTCGACGAACCGGCGAGCCGTGTCCCGGATCAGCCGCTCCTCCTCGTCCAGATCCCCTTCGAGCCCCACGTAATCGAGCATAATCGAACATGGGAGTCCTCTCGACAAAAGCGGATCGAATGGGTTCTGCGGCCGCCCCGCGCTCCCGGCAAGAATCGGTCGCCTCGTCCGCGCCGCGGCGAACGGCGGACGGCGGACGACGGACGACGGACGACGAACCGATCGGACCGAAACGACGAGGAGTGGGACGTCGAACCGATCGAACCGAAACGACGAGGAGTGGGACGGCGAACCGAACCGATCGGATCGGACCGAGATCGAGTCGGAACGGGTGATGCCGCGAGCGCGGTCGGGAGCGTACCGACTGGAGCCACGGCGAGGACGCCCCACCGACAGCCACGGGCCGTCGGCTACTCGTCGATGAACGCGTGGTCGTCCGGATCGAATCCGGGGATCGGTGACGACCGGAACGTGGGCGTGAGCCGGTACTCCCCGTCCGGATAGTGGTCGGGCGCGCCGGGTTCGAAGCCGCTGAGCATGTGGACCAGCCCGTCGAGTTCGCCCCACTCCGTGTACGAGATCGGCTCCGCGAACACCGTCTCGAAGGAGATGTCGTGGATCGCCTCGGCGATCGCGTCCGGATCGGCCTCCCCCGCGTCCTCGGCCGCGGCGGCGATCAGCTTGCCGGTCGCGTAGCCGTACGCCTCGTGGGTGCCGAACCGGGCTCCGCGGTCGTCCGCGAACCGCCCCGCGACCTCGTGGAACCGGTCGCCGTACGGGTCGCTCGCGTGGAGATGGAGGAACCCGTCCGTCGCGTTCTCGCCGAGCCCGCCGTACAGCACGTCCGGCGGCAGCCCGGCCCCGGTCGTGATCTCCGGGTCCAGCCCGACCTCGATCGCCTGGTTGTGGATCGCGATCGATCCCGGCGGGTGGCCGGTCGCCATCAACAGCTCCGTCGCCGCCGAGAAGTTCCGGAGGTACGGCGTGAAATCCGTCTCGTTCTGGGGAGCCACCGCGACCGAGAGGTCGACGTCGTCGGGGAGTAGCGACTCCAAGCTCGCCGCGAGCGTCCGGCCCCACTCGTAGTCGCCGACGATCGCGGAGACGACCTCGTAGCCGCGCTCCTCGATCAGCTCCACCTGCGGCGCGACGTCCGTCGCGGCGGGCTGTGAGCCCATCCGGAACGTGTACTCGGTCCCCGTCGGCAGGATCGAGTGTGAGCCCGCCATATGCAACACGAGCGGGACGCCCATCTCCTCGGCCGTGTCGCGGGTCAGCAGGCCGACGTCGCTGGAGACGGGGCCGGTGACCGCCAGCGCGTTCTCCCGCTCGACGAACCGTCGGAACAGCGTGTCGGCCTCGCTCGCGTTGCTCTCGGAGTCCGCCTCCTCGACGGCCACCTCGCGGCCCAACACCCCGCCGTCCGCGTTCAGCTCCTCGACCGCGAACGCGAGCCCGGCCGAGTGAGCCTGCCCCCACGGGGAGAAGCCGCCGGACAGCGGCTGGATCGATCCGATCGTGAACGTCTCCCCGTCGGCGTCGTCGGCGGTTCCGGTCAGACAGCCGGCCGACGCCGCGACCCCGGCGACGCCACCCGCACGAAGCACCGACCGCCGGGTGAATCGACCGGCCGTCACGTCGTCACTCATGGTCCATCCGTCAGTGACGAGCGAAGTAGTAGCTTACGGACCCGCCCATCACTGATCGAACTCGTACATCGGGTTCCACGAGTGTGCATCACGAACCGCCCGACTCGCCACGAGCGGCCGGTACACTCTCGCCGAGGCGCGAGGGCCGACCCATCGGTCAGTCGGCGGGCTCGGTGTTCGTCGGCCCGCCCGCCGCCGCGTACACGCGATCGGAGTAGAGCAGTCCGATACAGACGCCGGCGAGGAGCGGTCCGGCCGCGAGCAGGAGGAACCCCTCACGCATCCCGACGACGTCGAGGAGGTACCCGATCGCGGTCGGCAGCGGAGCCCCGGTCAGCGTGACGGCGGTGAACACGTAGCCGAACGTCCGTCCCTCGTGCTCGGGCGGGGAAAGGTCGCTTATCAGGGCGTCACGCGCCGGGTTGACGCCGTACAGTCCGGTTCCGAGCACGACGAGGATCACGACCAAAAGCGCCGGGTGGAGGGGAACGATCGCAAGCACGACCATGCCGGCCGTCGCGATCGCCATACAGCCGATGAGGACGAGGCGGGGATCGCGGGCGTCCGTCACGCCGCCGAGCACCAACTGCATCGCGGCACCGGCGAGCAGCAGCACGGAGAAGTACACGGACGCGACGGACTCGGCCCCCACGTGGACGCCGCCGATCTCGACGGAGTACGCGTACACGGCGACGATAAACGCCGGCAGGAACGTGTTGAGCCCCCGCGTCGACAGCATGCTCGTGATGAAAAACAGGTACACCGCCACCATCGGATAGAGGAACCCCCGACGGTCCCCGTCGCCCGTCTCCGTCGGTGCGGTCCCGTCGGCGGCGGTCCCGTCGGCGGCGTCCTCGTTCGCGTCCGTCGATGCGCTCCCGTCGACGTCGGTTCCGTCGGCGGTGGCGTCGGTGGTCCCGACGCCCCCCGTCGACGCCTCCCCGTCGTTCTCCTCATCGTCGCTCCCCGCACCGTCGCGACTCCCGCCTCGTGGACCGTCGTCGCTCGCCTCGTCGGCGGAACGCTGCCCGGCCGGGACCGTCTCGAACTCGTCGCTCCGGAGGACGACGAAGAGCACGACCCCGTAGACGACTCCCACGACGCCGAACAGGACCACGATCTGCTGCCACGCGAGCAGGAGGATCGCCACGGCGACGATCGCGGGTGCTGTCGCGTCGCCGATCTTCGAGGACGCACCGAACACGCCGAGCACCTTTCCCTTGTTGGACGAGTGCACGTTGTCGGTGACCATCGGGTACCCGACGGGGTGGACGACGGCCAACCCGACGCCGACCGCCAGCATCGCGAGGGACATGACGAGGAACCCGCCCTCGAAGACGTACCCCGCGAGCGTCACGCTCGGCAGCGGTCCGCCGAGAACCGGTGCGGCCGCGAACAGGACGTACGCGGCCCCGGTGAGCACGATCCCCGTCGGAAGCAGGTAGCGGCGGTCCATCCGGTCGGACAACACGCCGACCGGTGCCTGTACGATCCCCATACCGATCGCGTACAGCGAGATCAACAGCCCCAGCTGCCACAGCGGATACGCGAGCGCGACCGCCAGAACGGGGATCAGCGGCGGAAGGATCCGATAGTAAACGTGCTGGGAGAAGTGCGCGGAGCTGATGACGACTGCGAACCGGAGCTCCCGATCCGATAACCCGTACACGGTGTCGACTCAACGTTGCGTCGAGAACTGATAAAGCTAGGTTAGTCGGCAGCGGCCGCGTGGACCGATCGCTCCGCCTTCAGGTCGCGGGCGTACGCGACGAAGTTATCGAAGACCGACTTGGCCTCGCAGGCGGCGTCGTACTTCTCGACCGTGATCTCCGAGAGCACGGCGTCGACCCGAGCGTCCCCGAGCCGCTCGCGTTTCCCGTCGGTTACCTCGCGGGCGGTCTCGACGTCGTACTCGGGGTGGAACTGCAGGCCCCAGCAGTGTCCCGTGCGGAACGCGTGGACGCCGTACTCGTTTTCGGCGAGTAGCTCCGCGCCGGGCGGCAGTTCGACGACGGCGTCGCCGTGCGTCGTGAACACCGTGAACTCCTCGCCGACGTCGGTGAACAGCTCGTCGCCCAGGTGCCGGACCGTGTTGTAGCCGATCTCGAACTCGCCCATGTCGTCGACGCGCCCGCCGAGCGCCTCGGCGAGCACCTGATGGCCGTAACAGACGCCGAGGATCGGGACGCCGTCGTCGGCCGCCTCGGCGACGTAGTCGACGAGCGGTTGGATCCATGCCTCGTCCCAGTACACCGACGAGCGGGACCCGGTAACGACGATCCCGTCGAAGTCGGTGTGGTCGGGGAGCTGTCGGTCGTTTACGTTGAACTCTGCGAGGTCGGCCGCGAGCTCCCGCCGGAAGTTCCGTCGGGTGTTCGTATCGTCGCGAGCCGCGTTCAGCAGCGCGAATCGGAGCCGCGTCATGTCCGACCCAACGCGCGAGTGCCTGAAAACGGTTCCGTCACTGCGAAACGCTACCGCCGTCTCGGTCGGCACGACCCGCCGTCTCGGTTCGGGCGACCCCGCACGTCACGCCCCGTGCTACTCGATCGTGGTGCTTGCGTGCTCGGCCAGCCAGCCGACGACGGCGTCGTTGACCGCGGCGGACGCCTCGATGCCGACGAAGTGGCGCGCGTCGTCCACGACGAACGCCTCCCCGCGCGGCAGCCCCGCCGCGAGCGACTCGCCGGCCGTGATCGGACAGACGGTGTCTTCTCCCCCGTGGACGACGAGCGCCGGGGTCGTCGCCTCGTACAGGCGGTCGGACCGATCGAACGCCGCTATCGCGGCCCGGTGCGCCTCGAACACCGCCGGTGGCGCGTCCTCGGAGCACCGCCACTCCGTGATCCGCGAGAGCGCGTCGGGATGCGCCTCGCGGAACCCCGCCGAGAGCAGCCCGGTCAGCGACCCCTCCACCGCGTTCGGGGTGGCGGGATCCGCCCACACCCCCGCGGGGTTGTACGCGTCGCCCGAGGGCGGCGTCCCGACGAGGACGAGACTCGCGGGTCGCGAGGAGGCCATCCCGTACGCGAGCGCGACCATCCCGCCGAGCCCGTAGCCGACGAGGTGCGCGTTCCGGATCCCCTCGGCCGCACACACCGCGTCGACGTCGCTCGCGAGCTGCTCGACGGTGTACGGCCCGTCGGGCGCGTCCGAGCGCCCGACCCCCCGCGTCTCGGGTGCGATGACCGTGTGTGGACCCGCGAGCGCGGCGTGTTGCCAGCCGAACTGCCACGCGCCCAACCCGACGTCGCCACAGAACACGACCGCCTCGTCGCGGTCGCCGATGCCGCCCTCGTCGACCTCGTACCGGATCGACACGTCGCCGTTGTTCGCGTAAGGCATGGACGATTCGCCCCCGGCCGTTCAGGCCTCCTGCAGGCGCTGTAACACGTCCGGTGCGGCCGCCAGCGCGGCGTCGAGCCGGTCGACGTCCGGGCCGCCGCCCTGCGCGAAGTCCGGCGGGCCGCCGCCCCCGCCGCCGACCCGCGAGGCGAGCTCGGAGACCACCTGTCCGGCGTTGACGTCGACGCCGTCAGGAACCCCGACGACGAAGCTCGCGGACTCGTCCGCGCCGCTGCCGACGACGGCGACCTTCCCGTCCTCGACGTGGGCGTTCGCGGTCGCGCGGAGCTCGTCGGCGTCGCCGTCGAGCCGCTGGATCACCGCCGAGAACCCGTCGAAATCGACCTCCTCGGCGTCGGCACCGCCGGACGCGCGCGCCTCCGCCAGCTCCGATTTCAGCGACTCGACCTCCTTGCCGCGGGCCTTCCACTCCTCGAAGAACCGCTCGGCCGTGTCGGGCACGTCGAGCGGGTCGACGTCGAGCGCCTCGGCCGCGTCGAACAGCGCGTCCTCCGTCCGCTGGGTCGCCTCGATGGCGGCCCCGCCCGCGGCGAACACGATCCGCTCGACGCCGTCCTGGACGGGCTCCGTTTTCAACACCTTGATCGCACCGATGTCGCCCGTGCGGTCGACGTGGGTGCCCGCACACGCCTGCACGTCGTCGTCGCCGACGTGGATCAGTCTGACGTTCGTGCCCGGCGGAACGCCCCCCTGATACAGGTCGAAGCCGTGCTCGGCCTCCGCCTCGTGGCGATGGGGCCACTCCTGTCGGACCGAGACGTTCTCGCGAACGAGCTCGTTCGCGACGCGCTCGATCGCGCGGACCTCCTCGCGGGAGATCCGCTCGTAGTGACGGACGTCGAGCCGGGAGGAGTCGAGTCCCTTCTGTGCGCCGGCCTGTCTGACGTGCTCGCCGAGCACCTCGCGGGCGGCGTGACCGATCAGATGGGTCGCGGTGTGGTGAGCCCGGAGCCGGGTCCGGCGGTCGCCGTCGACCTGCCCCCGGACGAACTTGCCTTTCCCCGGGTCCTCGTCGGTGTGATGGAGGACGACGCCGTCGGTCTCCTGGACGTCCACGACGTCGACGGTCGTCTCTCCGACGGAGAGCGTTCCCCGGTCGGCCGGCTGTCCGCCGCCCTCCGGATAGAACATCGTCTGGTCCAACACCACGTCGTACCCCGACTCGCGCTCGATCACGTCGAGGACGACCGCCTCGAACTCCGTGCGCCCCTGATCGTCGTAGAACAGCTTCTCGGTGTCGGGCAGATCGTGGAGGCGCTCGTCGCGCTCCGTTTCGGCGTCCGCGCCGTCGGCCTCCTCGTGACGGTCCGCGACCAGCGAGTAGAAGTCGTCGGGCACGTCGACGGTCGCCCCGCGATCGGCCGCGATGTCGGCGACCATGTCCGGCTGGATCCCGTGGGAGTCGTACAGCTCCAGCAGCTCCGCGGTCGGGATCGGTTCGTCCGTGCCCGCGTACTCGTCCGCGAGCTGTTCGACCTTCCGGGAGCCGCGCTCCAGCGTCTTCCGGTACTTGCGCTCCTCGGTGCGAACGATCTCGCGGATCGTGTCGCGGTTCTCGTAGCCGAGCCGCTCGGCCTGCATGTCGACGAGCTCGTCGATCGGGGCGTCGACGCCGACGTCGTCGACGAGCCGCTTGGTGCGCCGGAGCACCATCCGCGCGAGGTAGCCGGTCCCGACGTTCGAGGGGACGATGCCGTCGCCGAACATGTACGCCAGCGTGCGCGAGTGGTCGGCGATCGCGTAGATCGACTCCAGCGGCTCGACGAGCTCGCGGAGCCGGTCGACGTCGACGTCGAGTTTCGCCGCGATGTCGCCGCGGGCGTCCTCGACGTCGTCGACGTCGTCGATGTCCAGGCGACCGGAGAGCTTGGCGGCCCGGTGGATCAGCGTCCGCTCCGCGTCGGTGTGGTCGATCCCCGCGTTCTCCTTTAAGAAGTCGATGGCGTCGGGGTAGATCGCCTCGTAGACGGTGGCGGTCCCCTGGCTCATCCAGCTCCATCGCTCCAGCCCGTAGCCGGTGTCGACGATGTACGTGTCCATGAACGAGTACGTGTGACCGTCCTTCATCTCGTAGTCGCCGTCCGGGTCCCGCTCCATGCACATGAACACGAGCGTGGCGAGCTCCGCGCCTTTATAAATGACCTCGATGGCCGGGCCGGCGTTGCCGCCGCCGACCCACGGGTCCTCGATGTAGGTGATCGCCGACAGGTCCGCGCCGAGGCTCTCGAACAGCTCGTCGCAGTACTGAACCGTCTCGTCTTTCCAGTACACCTCGCCCTCGTAGGCGTACTCCTCGTCGGCGTCCTCGCGCGTGTTGAACGCGTGGTGGGCCATCATCTCGAACGCCATCGTGTGGCGGCCCGTCTTGCCGACGTTGTCGATGTCCTGCATCCGGATACACGGCTGGCTGATAGTCAGCGGGTTCGCCGGCGGCGGCGTCTTCCCGCTCGTGACGAGCGGCTGGAAGTCGTAGATCGACGCCTGCGTGAGCAGGACGTCGTCGCGCCAGCGGTTCGCCGCGACCGGGTACGGCTCGATCCGCTCGTGGTCGTTGGCCTCGAAGAAGGAGAGGAACGCCTCCCGCATCTCCGAGAGCGTGTACGGCTCCGGAAAGCCCGGATCGTCGATGAAGCTGTAGTCCGCACACGGCGGTTCGCCACACAGGTCACGGTCGGCGTCGCGGGTCCAGAAATGCGCTCCGCAGGAAGGGCACTCCTTGCGCTCGAACCCCTCCTCCTCGAAATAGTCGAGGCGGTACTCCGCGTCGAGATCGCTCATTACCATGTTCTGGCCCGTGTTCGTCTAAAAGGGTTCCGGGGACGCGGTCGTCGAACGCGATCCCCTCTCGGGGCGGAATAGGTCGGAAAAGTTATATCAATCCGAAACGATACCCGGACAACTCGTGGATCGTGTCGCGATCGACGGCCGGACGACGATCGTTCTCGCCGACGAACACGTTGCCAACGAACTCCTGGCGCGGGAGTGGACGACCCGCGACAGCCCCGCCGACGTCGCCGCCGACGATCTCGCTGCGGCCGACGTGGTGGTCGTCACCGACCGGGACGGGGTCGACAGGGTGCGGGATTCGACCCCGAGCACTCCCGTCGTCGCCCTCGTCGACGATCCGACCGGCGAGGTCGCGGTCGATCCCGTCGTCGACGGGGTCGCGACCGATCCGGCGGACGTCGACGAGCAGGTCCGATGGGTGCGAGCCAGACGCGAGCGCGACACGGTCCGGGACGACCCCGCGAGGAGCCCGTCCCGGATCGAGCGGCTTCACGCGAGCGCGACCCGCCTCGCGTCGGTCAGGTCCCCCGAGGAGGCGTATCGAGCGACCGTCGGGATCGTCGAGGAGGTGCTCGCGGCCGACCATGGCGTCGTCGGCGTCGTCGACGGCGAGTGGGTCGAGCCGGTCGCGGCCTCCACGGATCCCCCGGCCGGGGAGTACAGCCGGGTCCGGGTCGGCTCGGGCTCCGCGGGCACCGTCGTCGAGACGGGCGAGGCCGTCATCGAGTCGGCGCTCGATCACGACACCTACGGATCGGCGGTCACCGTCCCGGTCGGTGACGACACGGTCCTTCAGGCGGTGTCGACGGAGTCGGACGCGTTCACCGACGCGGACCGCGAGCTCGCGGAGCTGTTGGCCTCTCACCTGGAGGAGACCATCAGTCGACTCCGCATCGACGAGGCTCGTCACGCGGAGCGCGACCGGATGCTCGCGCTGTTCGAGAACGTCCCCGACGCGGCGGTCGCGTACGACTACGTCGACGGCGAGCCGTACGTCCAGCGGGTGAACACCGCCTTCGAGGAGACGTTCGGCTACGCCGCCGAGACGGTCGTCGGGGAGTCCATCGACGAGTACATCCTCCCGCCGGACGACGACGCCGTCGCGGGGGCTCGCGACCTCAACGAGAAGCTCCAGCAGGGCGAGAACGTCCGCCGAGAGGTGACCCGCCGGACGGCCGACGGCGACCGACACTTCATCCTCCACGTCATCCCGATCCGGCTCGGTGCCGAGAACGTCGCCGGGTTCGCGATCTACACGGACGTCACCGATCGCCGCGAGCGGGAGGCGATCCTCCGGCGGCAGAACGACCAGCTCGACGAGTTCACTGCCATCGTCTCGCACGACCTTCGGAACCCGTTGTCCGTCGCGAACGGGTACCTCGAACTGGCGCGCGACACCGGCGACCCCGAGTACCTCGACAGCGTCGGCGACGCGCTCGACCGGATGGACGAACTCGTGACGGACCTCCGCTCGCTGGCCCGCGAGGGGCGGGTCGTCGGCGACACGCGAACGGTGTCGCTGGCGGCGATCGCGGAGGAGGCGTGGGGGAGCGTCGACACCGGCGACGCGACGCTCGTCGTGGAGAGCGACCGGACGTACGAGATCGACGCGAACCGCGTCCGAGAGCTGTTCGAGAACCTGTTTCGGAACTCCGTGGAACACGGTTCCACGAGCAATCGGGCGGAGGCCGATGACAGCGTCGAGCACGGCCCGACGGGGAGCCGAACCGCAGCCGACGGCGATGACGACCCCGTCACGGTCCGCGTCGGGACCATGGCGCTCCGCTCCGGTGACGCGAGCGGGTTCTACGTCGAGGACGACGGGCAGGGGTTCACGGAGGACGATCCCGACCGACTCTTCGAGAGCGGCTACTCCACCGACTCCGACGGGACCGGCCTCGGCCTCGCGATCAGCAAACACATCGCGGAGGCACACGGGTGGGACGTCCGCGCGATGACCGGCGAGGACGGCGGCGCACGCTTCGAGTTCCGGGCCGGTGAGTGACTCTCGTACGGGCGATCGCAGGTGCGACTCTCGTACGGGCGATCGCAGGTGCTACGGGTGATCGCGAGCGTCCACGGCCGCCCGTGCGTGCTACGGCCGACAGATCCGATCCAGTACCGTGGATCGATACGGCGTCGAGACCCTCCGAGAGCCCACGAACCTGCGACTCTTCCGAGCCGTTTTTGTGCCGCGCGAGCGGATCGACTGCATGACTCGGATCGTCGTCCTCGATCTACACGGACAGTTCACCCACCTCGAACGGCGGGCGCTCCGCGACATCGGCGTCGATACGGAGATACTCGACGCCGACACCCCGGCGGACGAGATCGACGCGGACGGGGTCGTCCTCTCTGGAGGTCCCGACATGGACCGTATCGGCAACGCCCCGGACTACCTCGATCTCGACGTGCCGGTCCTCGGGATCTGCCTCGGGATGCAGGTGATCGCGGTCGAGCGCGGCGGGCGCGTCGGCGGCGGCGACTACGGCGGCTACGCCGACGTCGACGTCGAGATCGTCGACGACGAGGACCCGCTGGTCGGCTCGCTCGCGCCGAGCACCCGCGTCTGGGCCTCGCACGCCGACGAGGTGAAGGAACTCCCCGACGGCTTCACCCACACCGCGACCTCCGACGTCTGCGGTATCGAGGCGATGTCGAACGTCGCGGACGGGCTGTACGGCGTCCAGTGGCATCCCGAGGTCGCGCACACGGAACGGGGCGAGGAGCTGTTCGAGAACTTCGTCGCGATCTGCGAGTCCGCGTCGAACCGGTAGCGAACGCTACGTCGGCGTCGTCGACTCCTCGGGAGCGGGGGCGCGCGACAGTCGTCGAGAGAGCGCGAGCACGACGGCGACGCCCACGAGGACGGCCACACCGGCGGTCGCGAACACGACCACGTAGCCGAACGCCGCGAGCGTGCCGCCGATCACCCCGCCGACGCCGCCGCCGACCGCGACGAGCGCGCCGTACGTTCCGAGCGCCTCGCCGCGGATCACGGCCGGCGTCAGTTCCGTGACGAGCGTCGACGCGCTCACCGCGATCACGGCCCAGGTGAGTCCGATGACGAGGAACGCGAGCGTGACCGCACCGACGCCGAGCCGCGTGCCGCCGAGCGTGATCCCGACGAGCGCGACCGTCGGAAACGCCAACGCCCGCGTCGCGAGCCCGCCGACGTGCGCCCGCACGAGGCCGTACGCGTCGATGAGACGGGCGGCGCGCCGATAGAACACCGCGGCGGCGACGTTCAACGCGAGGTACAGCGCGAACACGCCCGTCGATCCGTAGCCGACCGCCGAGAGAAACGCCGGGAGCGGGGCGAAGAACACGCCGAAGCCCGTGAACACGAGGAACACCGCGGCGAAGTACGTCGCGAGCGCCGGCGTGAACCGGTCGACGAGCCGGCGCGGCCGGAGGTTTCGCGGATCGAACCGACCCGGCGTGAACGGGAACGCGGCTCCGCGAACGTTGAATCCGGCCGCTCGCCGCGTGAACCGCTGGAGCCGCCGGCGGGACGGCTCCTCGCCGGAGACGGGATCCGGGGGGAGGGTTCGAGCGCCGAGCACGAATCCGACGCCGGCACAGACGGCACACGCGAGGAAAAAGAGGCGTTGTGCGGCCATCGTGTCGACGAACGACGTTCCGATCGCGATGACGACGGTGCCCAACGCGAGCCCGAGCGCCCAGCCGATCCCCTGGACCTCGTTCAGCCGGGCGATGAGCGGACTCCAGTTCGTTGCGGGTTCACCGGCGACGATCAGCAGCGTCAACACCGGGACGGCAGCCGCGAACCCGAGCCAGAGGAGCGCGTTCGCGACGACGACCGGGACCACGCTCTCGAAGAACGGGATGGCGGCCATCGACGCGGTCGCGACCGCCGTCGCGGCGAGGACGAACACCCGGCGCTTGCCGGTGCGATCGGCGAGGGTCCCGAACACGAGCGCCCCCGGAACGCCGACGAACGACGCCGACGCAAACAGGATCCCGAGCGTGAACGCGTCCCCGCCCAACTCAACGACGTATAGCGGAACGATCAGGGACGCTCCGCCGAACGCGACGGCCGCCAGCCCCCACCCGGTCAGCCACCCCTTGGACATACTCGATCCCCTCGGTGCGCGACTAAACAACCTTTGGAACCGACGCGTGACGGGGCGATACGCGAACTCGGTTCGTGGCCGGGTGACGTGTGGCCGGGTGACGTGTGGCCGGGTGACGTGTGGCCGGGTGACGCGTGGCCGAGGACGCGTGGACCACGTCAGTTCCGTCCCTCGATCGGGCGTTCCCAGCGAGTGGGGCGAACCGCGGTATTGAAACGATCGACACCCCGAAACACCGTATGCACCGGAGACGGTTTCTCGGGCGGGTCGGTGTCGCGAGCGTCGGGGTCGGAACCGTCGGCTCCGTCGCGGGCTGTCTGGCGGACGACTACGACGTCGCGATGACCGCGGACGGGTTCGTTCCGGACGAACTCACGGTGAGCGCCGGCGGGACGGTCGTGTGGGAGAACACGAGCACCCGAGTCCACACGGTGACCGCCTACGAGGGGGGGATCCCCGATCAGGCCGACTACTTCGCCTCGGGCGGATACGAGGACGAGGAGACCGCTCGCGAGGAGTGGCACCGCGACTTCGGCGGCAAACTGGAGAACGGTGAGCGCTATGCGCACACGTTCGAGGTGCCGGGGCGTTACGACTACGTGTGCATCCCGCACGAGAGCGGCGGGATGTACGCGACCGTGTTCGTCGACGAGTGAGGACGCTCACCGGTCGTCGAACAGCGCGTGGACGTACTGATGAGCGAACACGGCGTAGTACACCGCGGAGAGCGACGCGTCGGCGAGGAGCCGGAGCGGCCCTGCCGTCGTGAGCCCGATCGACCGCACGGCGACGGTGGTTTCATACAGGGTGACGGAGAGAACGACCGGACGGGCGGTGCCGCCGATCCGGGCGTCGAGAAGGGTGCCGATCGCGAACAGCGCGAGGAGACCAGCCGTCAGCACGAACGCCTTCCGACGGTGGACCGCCGTCACCGACCACGTCACGCGGAGCGCCTCGACGGGCCCGTATCCGCCGACGAAACACGCTTCGGGGAGGAAACAGCACTTGACGAGGACCGCGAGCACCGTCGCGGTCGTCGCCACGAGCAGCGCGGCGTTGGCCGCCGTGACGGCGTCAGCGAACCCGCCCGCCGAGAGAAACGCGTTCAGTGCCGGTGAGACCCACGACGTGACGGCGACGACGAGCCCCACGAGCGCGGCGGCGACGACCGCGGCCGCCGCGAGGAACGCCGGCAACCGTCGAGCGAGGAGTCGCAGCCGGGAGCCGGTCGGACGCGTTCGACGGAGCGTGTCGGCCGCGACGAGTCCAACGTACCCCCGTCCGAGAAACACGCCGAGGAAGCCCACGACCGCCGCGAGCGTGGCGGCGTCAGCGGGACCGCGGTCGAGCGCGACCTGAACGCCGCCGACCAGCAGGAACGCACCGAGCACCGCCGGATTGGCTCGAACCACCGCGAGGCTCCACGCGACCGCACCGGGGACCGACCGCTGCACGACGTCATAAGCGACCGCCTGACACCGGACACACCCGCACCCATCGACGTCGGCCCGCCGCCTGATCGAGGGGGAACCGTCGTTCGTCGGCGGGGCACGGTGATCGTCCGTCACGAATGGCGTGTCGTCTCGTGGCCATCGACTTCGCTTTTTCTCCACGCGCGTCCGGCCCACGTTGTCGCACCTCTGCGGGTGCTCGAGACGTCGGAACATCGCGATGGAGGCCGCACTGAATCGCTCGTGTGATCCAGAGATGTGGATCGGACTACAGTGTCGTTGGTAACTCTTATACAGCAACGTTCGGTATCCCCGTCCATGTCGATCACGCTTCCCGGTCCGACGCTCGGCGTCGTCGGTGGGGGACAGTTGGGACGGATGCTGGCGGAGGCGGCCGCGCCGCTCGGCGTGGACGTCGTCGTCATGGACCCGACGCCGGACTGCCCGGCCGCGCCCGTTGCTCGCGACCAGATCGTCGCCGACTTCGACGACCCGGACGGGCTCGACGAGCTCGCCGCCCGCGTCGACGCGCTCACGTTCGAGATCGAGCTCGCGGACCCGGACCTGCTCGCCACCGTGAGCGCCGACCACGACGTCCCGGTCCACCCCGATCCGGGGACGCTCGAAACGATCCAGGACAAGCTGGTTCAAAAGGAGTCGTTGGCTGACGCGGCGATCCCCGTTCCGGAGTTCGTCGCGGTCGCGACCGCGGACGGGCTCGACCGCGTCGTCGAGGAGTTCGACGGCGTCATGCTGAAGGCCCGAGAGGGCGGCTACGACGGCCGAGGGAACGTCCCGGTCGAGCCCGACGACGACGTCGCGGCCGCGCTCGAGGCGGTCGGCGGGCACGCGATGGCGGAGGAGCTCGTCCCCTTCGAGCGGGAGATCGCGATCATGGGCGTGAAGGGTGCGGACGGCGAGACGCGCACCTACCCGGTCACGGAGACGCTCCACCGCGAGGAGATCTTACGCGAGAGCGTGACGCCCGCGCGGGTCGACGATGACGTGGTCGCCCGCGCCGAGGCCGTCGCCGCCGAGGTGCTCGACTGGCTCGACGGCCGCGGCGTCTACGGGATCGAGACGTTCGAGACGTCCGACGGCGACGTCCTGGTCAACGAGATCGCGCCGCGCCCGCACAACTCCGGCCACTGGACGATCGAGGGCGCGCGCACCTCCCAGTTCGAGAACCACGTTCGCGCCGTGCTCGGCTGGCCGCTCGGACCGACCGACCTCGTCGCGCCCGCGGTCACCGCCAACGTCCTCGGCGACGTCGCGGAGACGCGGCCCGCGACCCTCCGGAACGTCGAGTCGGTGCTGGCCGCACCCGAGGCCGACCTCCACTGGTACGGGAAAGACGACGTCCGACCCCTCCGGAAGATGGGACACCTGACGGTTACGGACCGCGACGACCGGGGCGACACGGTCGAACACGCCGACGGCGAGAACGGACCGGCCGGACTCGAGGCGTTGCTGTCGCGGGCGCGGACGCTGCGCGACGGGATGACGTTCCTGACGGAGTGACGGCCGGCGGATCCATCTGACGGAGTGATCGCCGGCGAACGTCCGTTCGAGCGGGCCGGAACGGCGACGTCGGTGAGGTGCCGTGACCACAAGGCAATTGTAGTCGCCCCCGAATAGCCGGGCAATGCGCGACTGGCTCTCACACAGGGTCGTGTCGTCTCCGGACGACACCGCACTCGTTCGAGCCGAGGACGGCGAGGCGTGGACGTACGCCGATCTCGACCGGCTCGTGGCGGAGACGGCGGGTCGGCTCGCGGCACGCGGGATCGGTCCGGGCGACCACCTCGGCGTGCTCATGCCCCCGTACGTCGGGACCGTCGGGTTGGTGCACGCCGCGATGCGCCTCGGCGCGACGTACGTTCCGCTCGGTGAGCGGCTTACCCCCAGAGAGCTGTCCGAACGGGTTGACCGCGCCGACCTCTCGGCGCTCGTCTGCGGGGAGTCGACCGAGTCGGACGCGCTCGCCGCGGCCGGCGACGTCCCCGTGCTCTCGGTCGATGATCCGACCGTGGACGCCGTCGGAGGCGTCCACGACGTCGATCCGGTGACGGTCGATCCGCCGGAGTGGACGGACAGTGACCGTCTGTGTCTGCTGTTCACCTCGGGCACGACGGGGGAGCCGAAGCCCGTCGAACTCACCGTGGGAAACGTGTACGCGTCCGCGATCGCGTCAGCGTTCCGACTCGGCGTCGATCCGGGCGACCGGTGGTTGGTGTCGATGTCCATACACCACATGGGTGGGCTCGCACCGATCTACCGGTCGGCGCTGTACGGGACGACCGTCGTGTTACGCGAAGGGTTCGATCCCGGCGGTACGGCCGACGACATCAACAACTACGACGTGACCGGCGTTTCGCTCGTTCCGACGATGCTCCGGAAGACGCTCGACAGGCGTGGCACGCTCGCCGATTCGCTCCGCGTCGTCCTGCTCGGCGGCGCACCCGCCCCCGACGAACTGATCGAGCGCTGCCGCGACTACTCGATACCGGTCCACCCGACGTACGGCATGACGGAGGCCGCCTCACAGATCGCGACCGCGACCCCAACACAGGCGCGCGAACGCCTCGGAACCGTCGGCCGACCGTTGTTCGGGACCGATGTCACGATCGTCGACGAGGACGGCAGACCCGTCGAACGCGGCGCGTCCGGCGAGATAGTCGTCGACGGGCCGACGGTCACGCCCGGCTACTACGGCATGCCCGACGCCACCGACGCGGCGTTCGGCGAGTACGGACTCCACACCGGCGACTGCGGTCGACTCGACGAGAACGGGTTCCTCTTCGTCCTCAACCGTCTCGACGACCGGATCATCTCGGGCGGCGAGAACGTCGAGCCGGGAGAGGTCGCCGACGTGCTCGGTGGGTACGCCGGCGTCACCGACGCGGCGGTCGTGGGACTCGACGACGACGTGTGGGGCGAGCGCGTCGCCGCGCTCGTCGAGACCGAGAGCACGGACGTCGACGACGGCGAGCTCCTCTCGTTCGCTCGCGATCGGCTTGCCGGGTTCAAACTCCCGCGCACGCTGGCGTTCACAGACGAACTCCCGCGAACGGTCTCCGGGACGGTCGACCGCGACGCCGTCCGCGAGACGCTGATCGAACGGGGATACGAGCCCGGCCGGAACGCGGAACGGTTCGACGAGACGGGGTTCGAGCCCGCGGAGCCGGTGCCCGTCCAACCGGTCGAGGACGGGGAGCAGGAATCGCCCACCGAGGACGGTCCGTCCGACGACGACGCCCCGCCCGAAGCGGACGGACGCGACGACGGCGAGGCTGAGAGCGTCGAGAGGGACGCTACCGAGGGAGACGACGTCGACGAAACCGACACCGAGAGGGACGCTACCGAGGGAGACGACGTCGACGAAACCGACACCGAGAGGGACGCTACCGAGGGAGACGACGTCGACGAAACCGACACCGAGAGAGCCGTCGCCAACGGGGACGGGTCCGACACACTCGACGAGCCGTAGTGGTCGGGACCGGGTGATCGACCGTGCCGGGCGGCCTCGAAGCGCCCGACGGCGACGATCGCCGTCTCGCCATCGATAACTGTTTATCGTCCGGGCTGACTGTCGATGACATGGACGAACCCGACGCGTCGTCCCCGCCCGACGTGGTGATCCTCGGCATCGGTGACCTCACGCAGCCGATCCTCGATGCGCTCGACGACGATCACGAGGTCGCCGTCGTCACCGAAGACCCCGCCGTGTCGAAGCTCGTCCGCGACGACCTCGCGGTGCTCGACGGGGACCCCAGCGACGATCGGGTCCTCTCCGATGCCGGCGTCGGTTCGTGCCGGGTCGTCATCGTGGCCACGGAGACGGACCGGTTCGACGCGCTCGCGATCCTCTCGGCGCGGGACATCGCCCCGTCCGTTCGGATCGTCGCCGCCGCGACGAACAGGGAGAACGTCGCCAAACTGGAACGGGCCGGCGCGGACGCGGTGATAAGCCCGGCGTCGATCGGGAGCAGGATACTCGTCGACTCGGCGCTGAAGCCGGAGTCGGGTCGCGACGAGGGACGCTGAGGGAGACGCCGGAGCCCGCGACGGCCGGTTCGAGCCGGCGTTCGCGACTGCCGCGATCGGTTCCTGTCGGAGTTCAGCCGACCGAACCGGGGATAAAGAGTTTTGCCACCTGCGTGATGACCCACGGAGCATGACCATTGACGAGTACGACGTCGTCGTCGCCGGTGCCGGGACAGCCGGTTGTTACGCCGCGGCGACGATCGCGAACGAGGGACTCGACGTCGTCATCGTCGAGCGAAAGGACGCCGAGGAGGCCGGCCACATCGCCTGCGGTGACGCGCTGAAGGGTGCCGACGCCTTCCCGGAGGCGATCCCGAAGTCGCAACTGGAGCCGGCGTTCACCAACACCGGCGTCGACCACGGCCGCTTCGAGATCCCGAACGAGGACACCGTCCTCGAGATCCCGGTGCCGGGAGAGCTGGCGGTCATCGACCGCTGGGAGTACGGACGACGGATCATCGCTGGTGCCGAGGACGCCGGTGTCGACTTCCACTACGAGACGGTCATCAACGACGTAGTGCAGGACGACGGCGGGCGCGTCACCGGGCTCACGGCGTCCCGCCGGGGCGACGTCCGCGAGTACGACGCCGACGTCGTCATCGACGGCGCGGGGTCGTTGTCGCTGCTGCAGGACAAAGCCGACTTCGAGGGCACGACGTTCGACACCAACGTCCGATACTCGCAGTTCTGCTCGGCGTACCGGGAGATACTCGAGGTCCCCGAGCCGGTCGAGTGGGACGACGCGCTCGTGTTCAAGCCGACGGATCGCGCCGCCGGCTACCTCTGGTACTTCCCGCGGACGAGCACGGAGATCAACGCCGGACTCGGCTTCCAGATGAACGAGGAGCCGATGCAGCTCATCGAGTCGCTCCGTCGCGACCTCCGTGACCGCCCCGAGTTCGCTGGCGCGGAGGTCCGGGACAAACTCGGTGCGGCGCTCCCGACGCGCCGCCCGTACGACTCGGCGGTCGCGCCCGGCTACATGGCGGTCGGCGACGCCGCGGGTCACGTCAACCCGACCACCGGCGGCGGCATCGCGGGCGCGGCCTACGCCGGAAAGTACGCGGGCGAACAGGCGGTGAAGGCGATAAGCGACGGCGACGTCAGCGAGGAGAACCTCTGGCGGTACAACGAGCGCGTGATGGACCACTTCGGCGGTCGGTACGCCGGCCTCGACGTGTACAACGTGCTCTCAACCGCGATCGACGTCGACGACCTGATGGGACTGCTCGCGGCCTTACCGGGCGAGAACCTCGCGGAGGCGCTCTACGAGGGGTCGACGTCGATGTCGTTCGGTCTCAAGCTGAAGTGTGCGGTCAAGAGCTTCGGCTACTGGGGGACGATCATGAACTTCTACCGGACGAAGTCGCTGGCGGACGACCTGCTCGGCCACTACGAGTCGTATCCGACGAGCCCCGCGGCGATGGCCAACTGGACCCGCGAACGCGACGACCTCATGGACCGGATCTACGAGACGACCGGCGCGGATCCGAAGTACTGACCGCCCCGACGCGACCGATCCGTCCGACCCCGACGCGCCCGGCCCGCCCGACCCCGACGCCCGCCACCACAACGACACGTCTTTTTCCGGCCCGCGTGTGTGACCCGTATGGACCCGAAGCAGGAGCTGTCGAGCATCGACCTCGCCGCCCTCGTCACCGAGCTGGGTCGGTACGAGGGCGCGAAGGTCGACAAGGCGTATCTGTACGGCGACGACCTGCTCCGCCTCAAGCTCCGTGACTTCGATCACGGTCGGGTCGAGCTCATGATCGAGGTCGGCGACGTGAAACGCGCACACGTCGCGGACCCCGACCACGTCGCCGACGCGCCGGGACGACCGCCGAACTTCGCGAAGATGCTGCGGAACCGGCTCTCCGGTGCGGACTTCGCGGGCGTCACGCAGTACGAGTTCGACCGCATCCTCTCCTTCGAGTTCGAGCGCGACGACGAGAACACGACGCTCGTCGCCGAGCTGTTCGGCAAGGGGAACGTCGCGGCGCTCGACGAGACGGGCGAGGTCGTCGGCTCGCTGTCGACCGTCCGACTCAAGTCTCGGACGGTCGCGCCCGGCGCGCAGTACGAGTACCCCGCGTCGCGGCTCAATCCGCTCACAGTGAGCCTCGACGCCTTCGGTCGGTACATGGACGACTCCGACAGCGACGTGGTGCGGACGCTGGCGACCCAGCTCAACCTCGGCGGACTGTACGCCGAGGAGGTGTGCTCGCGTGCGGGCGTCGAGAAGGAGCTCCCCATCGAGGAGGCGACGGAGAGCGACTACCGCGCGCTCCACGATGCGATCGCTCGGATCGCCGAGCGACTCCGATCCGGCGAGTTCGATCCGCGGGTGTACGAGGAGACGGTCGACGGCGACGACGACGCCACACGCGTCGTCGACGTCACTCCCTTCCCGCTGTCCGAACGCGAGGGGCTCTCGAGCGTCGGGTTCGACTCGTTTAACGCGGCCGTCGACGAGTACTTCTACCGGCTGGAGCGCGAGGCGGCCGGCGACGAGCCGGTCGATCCCGAACCCTCCCGTCCCGACTTCGAGGCGGAGATCGCCAAACAGGAGCGGATTATCGAACAACAGCAGGGCGCGATCGACGGCTTCGAGGAGCAGGCGGCGGCGGAACGCGAGCGCGCGGAGCTGTTGTACGCCCACTACGACCTCGTCGACGAGGTGCTCTCGACGGTACGGGACGCCCGCGAAACCGACGTCTCCTGGGACGAGATCGCGGAGACGCTGGACGCGGGCGCGGAGCGCGGCATCGCCGCCGCGGAAGCCGTCGTCGACGTCGACGGCGGCGACGGGACGGTGACGATCGACCTCGACGACACTCGCGTCGAGCTCGACGCGACGACGGGTGTCGAGGTCAACGCCGACCGACTGTATCAGGAGGCAAAGCGGATCGAAGGCAAAAAGGAGGGCGCACTGGAGGCGATCGAGTCCACCCGCGCGGAGCTGGCGGCGGTCAGGGAGCGGAAAGCCGCGTGGGAGGCGGACGACGGGGGCGACCAGGGCGACGGGGACGACGGGGACGAGGACGAGGAGTACGAGGTCGACTGGCTCTCGCGGTCGTCGATCCCGATCCGAAGCCCGGACGACTGGTACGAGCGGTTCCGGTGGTTCCACACCTCGGACGGCTACCTCGTCATCGGCGGGCGCAACGCCGACCAGAACGAGGAGTTGGTGAAAAAGTACATGGGGAATCACGATCGCTTCTTCCACACGCAGGCGCACGGCGGCCCGGTCACCCTGCTGAAGGCGGCCGGTCCCTCCGAGTCCGCCGACCCCGTCGACTGGGACGAGGAGACGTTACGGGAGGCCGCACAGTTCGCGGTGTCGTACTCCTCGGACTGGAAGGACGGTCGCGGCGCGGGCGACGCGTACATGGTCGAGCCGGATCAGGTGTCGAAGACGCCGGAGAGCGGCGAGTACATCGAGAAGGGGAGCTTCGTGATCCGCGGTGACCGGACGTACTTCGAGGGCGTCCCCTGTCGGGTCGCCGTCGGGGTCCAGTGCGAGCCGGTGACGCGGTCGATCGGCGGCCCGCCGTCGGCGATCGAGGAGCGCGCCGCGGCGGCGGTCACGCTGGAGCCGGGGATGTACGCCCAGAACGACGCCGCGATGATGGTGTATCGAACGCTGAAGGAGCGGTTCGCCGACCAGTCGTTCGTCCGGAAGGTGGCGAGTGCGGACCAACTCCAGGCGTTCATCCCGGCGGGCGGATCGGAGATCGTGGACTGACGGGGTCGGTCGGAGACGCCGTCCTCGATGGCGCCGCCGGAGACGACACCGCCGGAGACGACGACACTCCTCGATTCCGCTCACTCGGCTCCGTTGAAACCCTCAATATCTGACGGACATGGGTCCGATCGATGCCGGTACTGACAGCGATCGGACCCGGATGTATCGAATACTGAGGATGTGAGAAGTAACCTATACCAGTTTATATATTTGAATAGCTCAATTATAGGTGGTTACATTAACGGAGGGGAAGCGAGATCGATCGACCATGGACGCTCGGTCACGCCGATCCGTTCTCGCCTCGCTTTCGGGTGGGACGCTGCTCGGAGCCGCGGGCTGTCTCGGCACCACCGACTCCGTTTCCGTCCTCTCGGCGGGGAGCCTCGCCGTCGTGCTCGACGATCACGTCGGTCGGCGCTTCGAGGAGGAGACCGGTATCGACTATCACGGCGAGTACTACGGTGCGAACGCGGTGATGCGGATGATCGAAGACGGGGGGAAACATCCCGACGTCGCCGTCAGCGCGGACGAAGCGTTGTTACGAGACCGCCTGTACGGTGAGCACACCGACTGGGACGTGGCGTTCGCGTCAAACTCGATCGGGCTCGCGTACGCTCCGGACACGGCGTTCGGCGCACGGCTCGACGACGGAGAGCCGTGGTACGAGGTCGCACTCGACGCGGGTGAGGGGGAGTTGGCGATCAGCGATCCGGACCTCGATCCGCTCGGGTATCGGGCGATGCTCGCGTTCCGGCTCGCGGAGGCCGAACACGACATCGACGGTTTCGTCGATGCACTCACCGACCGCGTGTATCGGGAGCCGGAGGAGCCGCAGCTGCTTGCGGGCGTCGACGCCGGCAATCGGGCCGCCGCGGTCGCGTATCGGAACATGGCCGTCGATCACGGGCTTCCGTTCCACGAGTTCCCCGCCGCCTACGACTTCTCGAACCCGGCGTACGCGGACCGGTACGGTAGCGTCTCGTACACGACCGACGAGGGATACACCGCGACCGGGAGGCCGATAGTGTACAACGCGACGGTGCTGGCGGATGCCGATACCCCCGACGCCGGACGGGAGTTCGTCCGATTTCTCGCCGACTCGCGGGAGCTCCTGTGGGAGCACGGGCTCTCAGTCGATGGGTTCCCGGACGGACACGGGAACGTCCCCGACGAGGTGATCCCCGAATGAGTCTCGCTCGTCGGGCCTCGACGGCCGCCGCGTCCCGAACGCGTCCGGAACTACTGGTTCCGGTTCTCCTCGGCGGGCTGTTGGTCGTCTCCTTCGCGCTTCCGTTCGTGACGTTTCTCGGCCGAACGGGGTCGACACCGTTCGTCGAAGCCCTTGCTCGGCCGGCCAGCCGGACGGCGATCCGGAACTCGCTTCTCACCGCGCCGGTCTCGACCGCGATCGCGACGGTCCTGGGCGTTCCGCTCGCGTACGTCCTCGCACGCGGCTCGTTCCGGGGGAAACGGGTCGTCGAGGCGATCGTCGTCCTTCCGCTGATCGTTCCACCGGTCGTCGGTGGCGCGATGCTGCTCACTGCGGTCGGCCGGTTCACGCCGATCGGAGCGCTCGCTGCGGGGCTCGGTGTCCCGCTGACGGACAGCCTCGTCGGCGTCGTCCTCGCTCAAACGTTCGTCGCCGCCCCGTTCGTGGTGATCACCGCTCGCGCGGGGTTCGAGCGGGTCGACGAGCGGTTAGAGCAGGCGTCGAGGTCGCTGGGGTACGGACCGATAGCGACGTTCCGAAACGTGTCCCTCCCGCTCGCACGCGGGGCGATACTCGCGGGCGTCGTGTTGACGTTCGCCCGGGCGATCGGCGAGTTCGGCGCGACGATGATGGTCGCGTACAACCCTCGCACGATGCCGACGCGAATCTGGGTGGAGTTCATCTCGGGCGGTATCGACGCGATCGCTCCGCTGGCGCTCGCGCTGTTGGGAGTCACGCTGCTGGTCGTCGCGGCGATCCAGCGGTTCGCTCGGATCCCGACGGTGGTCCAGCGATGATCCTCGAACTCGACGGCCTCTCCCATCGGTACGGGGAGGAACCGGCGGTCTCCGACGTCTCGTTCGGCATCGGGGAGGGCGAACTGGTCGCGCTGCTCGGCCCGAGCGGCTGTGGCAAGACGACGATCGTCCAGGCGATCGCCGGGCACATCACGCCGACCGCCGGACGCGTGCGCTTACGCGATCGGGACGTCACCGACGTCCCGCCGGAGGGGCGTGCGGTCGGGATCGTCTTCCAACGGTCGACGCTGTATCCACACATGACCGTCCACGAGAACGTCGCATACGGGCTCGACGCGCGCGGCGTGGACCCCGCTCGACGCGACGACACCGTCCTCGAGTACCTCGATCTCGTCGATCTCGCGGACCAGCGTGACTCCCGTCCGGGCGAGCTGAGCGGCGGGCAGCAGCGCCGCGCGGAACTCGCCCGTGCCCTGGCTCCGGAGCCGGACGTGCTCCTCCTCGACGAACCGCTGTCGGCCCTCGATCGGACGCTCCGAACGAGGTTGCGAGACGAGATCGCTCGAATACAGCGGGAAACGGGGGTGACGACCCTGTTCGTCACCCACGACCAGGAGGAGGCGATGTCGCTCGCCGATCGGCTCGTGATACTCCGCGAGGGACGCCTCTCCGCGGTCGGGGACCCACGCAGCCTGTATCACTCTCCGCCGAATCGGTTCGTCGCGTCGTTTCTGGGGCGGTCGAACGCCCTTCCGGCGACGGTCGCCGGTCGCGATCCACTCACCATCGTGATCGGGGAGACGGAAGTCGAACTCGGCGGCGGCTCGAACGGGGTCAAGGACGGCTCGAACGGGATCGGCGAGGCGGCCGCGCCGATCGTTCACGTTCGTCCGGCTGACGTCGTCGTCGGTCCCTCCGCCGAGGTGGCGACCGACGTCGAGCTGCCGGGGACGGTCAGCGCGGTCAAGGACGTCGGGAGCCGGTACGAGGTCCACGTTCGGTTGGCGTCCGGCGACACGGTGCTCACGGAACGGCGACGGGCTCCGCCCGAGGTGAACGACCGGGTGACGGTCGGCGTCGACTATCAGAACCTCGCGGTGTTCTGGTAGCCCGATTCGTCCGGTGGACCGAGACGACGAGAGCACGCGTCACTCGCGGACGGTCGGATTCCCGATCCAAATATCGCCGCTCGAGGCGGTATCGGTCGTGAACGCGACCGAGCGTGACCAAGAGCCGCCACGCGTTACGGTTCGCCGTTAGTCGTCGCTCTCGGCGACGGGGACCTCGTCGGGCTCGTACAGTTCGCCGGCGCGCTCGCGCTCCGTGAGGTACTCGTCGGCGTCGATGGCGGCCTCACACCCCATCCCGGCCGCGGTGACCGCCTGCTGGTAGTGGAAGTCGACGACGTCGCCTGCACCGAACAGTCCGTCGACGCCCGTGTCCGTCTGGTTCGCGCCGCGCCCGCCCTCCGTGCGGAGGTATCCGTCGTCGTCGAGTTCGACGCCGAGCCCCTCCAAGAAGTCCGTGTTCGGCGTGTGGCCGATCGCGAAGAATACGGCACCCACGTCGAACTCGTACTCGTCGACCTCGTCGGCGGTCGCGGGGTCGTCGAGCTTCTCCTTCGGGTGACCGTCCGGGTGCTCGACGAGAGTAACGTGGTCGATCCCCTCCTCGGGCGTCCCGTGGATCTCGGTCAGCTCGGTGTTCAACAGGAGCTCGATCTCGCCGTCCTCGACCCGCTCGGTGATGCGGTCGATCCAGACGTCCTCCGCCCGGAACTCCTCCCGGCGGTGCGCGATGTAAACGGTGTCGGCGAACTTGGTGAGGAAGTTCGCCTCCTCCATCGCGGCGTCGCCACCGCCGACGACGAGCATGTCCTCTCCGCGGAAGAACGCGCCGTCGCAGGTCGCACACGTCGAGAGGCCGTAGCCCATCAGCTCCTCCTCGCCCGGGACGCCGAGCGTACGTGCGGACGCACCGGAGGCCGCGATGACGGCGTCCGCCGTGTACACGTCGCCGTCCGTGAGCTCGACGCGGAAGTGGCCGTCGGGCTCCGTGGCGACGTCCGAGATGACGCCGTTTCGGGTCTCGGCTCCGAACTTCGTCGCCTGCGTTTTCATGTTCTGGATCAGCTCGGGCCCGGAGATCCCCTCGGGGAAGCCGGGATAGTTCTCGACGTCGGTCGTGAGCGTGAGCTGTCCGCCCGGCTCGTCGCCCTCGATCAGGAGCGGCTCGTTGTTGGATCTCGCCGCGTAGATCCCCGCCGTGAGCCCCGCGATACCGGTGCCGGCGATTATCAGCCGGCGGTGTTCGACGACTGCTTCGTCCATACGGGATCGTTCGCGATCGTAATGTATGTACGTTGCGCTGTCGTGCGGCCACCGGCTCGGAACGCGCCGCCGTATCGCACGGATACATCGATACGGTCGCAAGTTCAAAGGTTCCTCCGAGCAAACGTCTTCCATGGACCTAGACGACACGGACCGGGCGATCCTCCGGATCCTCCAGGAGGACGCGCGAACGCCGTTCTCGGAGATCGCTCGCCGGATCGACATGTCGAGCGCGACGGTACACGACCGTGTCGGACGGATGGAGGACGCGGGCGTCATCGAGGGGTATCACGCGAAGGTGAACGCCAAATCCGTCGGATACGGCGTCAGTGCACTCGTCGGGCTTCGAGTCGAGCAGGGTCGTGAGGAGGACGCGCTGGAACGGCTCCGGGAGATCGAGGGTGTCCGCGAGATCCACCTGACGACCGGTGAGTGGGACGTGATGTTGAAGGTCATCGCCGAGGACACCGACAGCCTCCGCGAGCTGATGTTCGATCGCGTCGCCGACATGGACGGCTTCTCGCGCTCACAGACGATGATCATCCTCGGAACCGACTACGAGGCGGACGGGCTTCCGATCTGATCCCCCTCGATTTCGACGCCCGCCGATCGCTCCGTCGCGGTCGTATCCGGGACCGGAACGCTCAACTCCGGAACCCTCCGAACAGTGAGCATGAGCACGCTCGTCGAGGATCGTCTCGGACTCTCTCCGGAGCGCGCGTGGGCGGCGGCGGTCGGGGTCGTTACGGCCGCGCTCGCTCTCGGATCCCTTCTGTTCCCCCGCGTCGTGTACGATCGGTTCCTCTGGCGGTACTTCTGGGGCCCCGTCGCGGCCGACGGACAGGGTGCACAGTGTGCGGTCCGCGAGGGGGGGTCCACGACGCTGTTGGGGAGTTCCGCCGACTGTTCGAGCGCCGTCGCGGCCGGAGAGGTCGTCGCGTTCCCGGGGTACACGACCGTCTCGACCGTGAGCTACGTGTTCATCCTGCTGGGGATGTTGATCGGCGTGATATTCCTGCTCCGGCGTTTAGCTATCGGTGACGAGTTCCGGTTCTTCTACGCGCTGTTCCCGTTCATGCTGTTCGGCGGGGCTCTCAGAACCGTCGAGGACGCGGGAATCGCCGCGATGCGTGCGGGCACCGAGCCGCTGATCGCGTTCCCGTGGAGCGCGCTGCTGATCAGCCCGTTCATCTATTTCACCGTGTTCGCGGTGACGCTCGGATGCGTGCTCGTCGCGTACGCGCTCGCGGACCGCGGCGTGGTCGACGACTACGCCCGCCCGCTGTTCGGGTTGGGCGTCGTCGCGCTCGCGCTCGCGGTGGGCTATCTCTCGGTCCTCGCGGTCGTCACCGACTACGTGACGTTCTATCCGCAGATCCTCGCGTTGACGCTGCTTCTCGCGACCGTCTCGACGTGGATCACCTGGCGGCTGATCGAGGGGTGGCAGCCGACGATCAATCAGGGGACCGGCTTCGCCGGATTCCTCATCATCTGGGGACACGCGGTCGACGGCGTCGCCAACGTCATCGGGCTCAACTGGATGCCCGCGCTCACCGGCAGCTCGAACCTCGTCCCAAAACACGTGGTGAACGAACTGATCGTGAACTGGACCGGCCGGATCCTCCCCGACTCCGTCGTCGCGATCACGGGCGATGCGTGGCCGTTCCTCCTCGTCAAGCTCGGGGCCGCCACGTTCGTCGTCTGGGTGTTCAACGGGGAGCTGTTCGAGGAGTCACCGCGATACACCCTGCTCCTCCTCATCACCGTGCTCGCGGTCGGGCTCGGTCCCGGAACCCGTGACATGCTCCGGGCGACGTTCGGGATCTGAGCGACGCCGCCGGCCGACTCACCGTTCGATCGAGATCCGGGCCTCGTCCCCGACTGACAGCCCGAACGCCTCGTCTCCCCGTCCGTCGTTGACGTCGCACTCGACGTAGCCGTGGCTCCCGACGGTGACGAGCCGGTCCCCCCTCGGAACCGACGCGAACGTCTCCCCGACCGGGACCGACTCGCCGTTCACCCGAACCCGGTCGCCGTCGCGGACGAACGACCCCGGGACGTTCGTGATCGCGTTCCCGAAGTCGTCCACGACAAGTACCTCGCCGACGGCGGTCGAGGCGTCGTCGATGGCCGGCTCGGGGAAGACGAGGCCGACGTGTTCGTCGGTGCGCGTGAGGCTCGGCATCGCGGCGAGTGCGTCCGCCGTCGCGGTCGCGTCCACGGAGTCTGCGATGCGACGCGGTTCGAGCGCCTCGTGGATCCGCGCCGCCGTCGGCGCGAACACGTCCCGGCCGTGGAACGTCGCGCTCGCCGGATCGTCGACGGCGACCTCGAAGACGTCAACGTCCGCGGACGCGCGCTCGGAGGCGGCGGTTCCGGACGACGCGGCGAGCGCTCGGGCCGGCGGGAGCGCGAGCCCGTTGTCCGGCGCGACGATGACGTGGTCGCCGGCACGGACCGCGACCGCGGCGCGATCGGTACCGACGCCGGGGTCGACGACGGCACAGTGGACCGCGGGCGGGAACTCGGGGAGGACGAACCGGAGCCAGAAGGCGGCCGCACGCGGGTCGCCGCGCGGGAGGTCGTGGGCGACGTCGATCATCTCGGCGTCGGTCTCCCGTCGGATGACGCCCTTCATCGCGGCGGGATACGGTGAGCCGAAGTCGGTCGCAAGCGTGATCATCGTGTGTCTGCAGTCGGGTCGATCGGTTACTGATCGACGGGCGTGTCCGTCTGGGCGATCCGTCGGACCCGCTCTGCGCCGTCGATCTCCTCGATGACGTCGACGACCGCGTCGGGGACGAGGTCCTCCCAGTCGCGTCCGTGAATGATCCGCTCGCGGAGCTCCGTCCCTTCGAGCACGTCGCGGCGGAACATGGGGGACCGTCGAACCTCGACGTCGGCCTCCTCGAACAGCCGGATGACGAGCGGGTTGTTGGAGTACGCGACATCGAATCGGGGCGTCATGCTCTGCACGTGGCTCACCCACACGGAGTTGCGATCGAGGTCCTCGATCGGGACGACGTACGTGGGGACCGAGAGATCCGAGACCGCCTTCGTCACCATCATCACGCGCTCGCCGGCGGTAAACGGGTTCCGCGTGCTGTGGGAGTCGCCGGCCGACCCGATCCCCAACACGATCTCGTCGACCTCCTCGGCGATCTCCTCGACCATGTGTTGGTGACCGTTGTGAAACGGCTGGTAGCGTCCGATGTAGAACCCCCGCATGGTTCCACGTAGCGCGGCCTTCGCTTATAAATACGACGGGACGTCTCGATCGACGTATTCGAGTATTAAAACGCCTCTCTGGTCGGTTTCCGAGTCTTAACCCGTGGCGCTCTCGGGGAGAAAGTATATCAGTAGCGCTCCCTTCCGTCCGGATAGCGAATATCGATTCTATGAGCAACGAGAAGGACACGAACGACCCGCCGAACGAGGAGGTCCCTGACCCCGCGACCGGGGACCGCTCGGACCCGGCGGGGAACGGCGAGAACGCCCCCGTCGACGAGGGCTCCGACTCGGATACCGGCGTCGACCCGGCCGAGAACGCCGATCCTGACGGACCCGCCGGCGAGGAGCGTGTCTCGCCGCCGGACGACGAGTCCGAGTCGAGCGATCGGGCCCGACCCGACGATGAGACACCGCGCGACGACCCCGCCCGGGACGACGACGCGGACGCCCCGGCGGAGGGCGGCGGTATCGACGACCTCGGCAGCACCGTCGAGGTCGAAGGTGCGGAGATCGACGACGATCCGGACGAGGACGACCTCCTCGGCGGTCTCAAGATCGACACGACGTCCGAACTCGAGATCCCCGAGCGACTCGTCGACCAGGTCATCGGCCAGGAGCACGCCCGCGACGTGATCATCAAGGCGGCCAAACAGCGCCGCCACGTGATGATGATCGGCTCGCCGGGGACCGGCAAGTCGATGCTGGCGAAGGCGATGTCCGAGCTCCTCCCCAAAGAGGAGCTCCAGGACGTCTTAGTGTACCACAACCCGGACGACGGCAACAAGCCGAAGGTCCGGACGGTGCCCGCCGGCAAGGGCGAACAGATCGTCGACGCCCACAAGGAGGAGGCCCGCAAGCGCAACCAGATGCGGTCGCTTCTCATGTGGATCATCATCGCGGTCGTGTTGGGTTACGCGCTCATCATCGTCGGCCAGATCCTCATCGGGATCATCGCCGCGGGTGTCGTCTACCTCGTCTTCCGCTACCTGAACCGTGGCTCGGACGCGATGATACCCAACCTGCTGGTGAACAACGGCGACACGAAGTCCGCGCCGTTCCGCGACGCGACGGGCGCACACGCCGGCGCGCTGCTCGGCGACGTCCGACACGACCCGTTCCAGTCCGGCGGGATGGAGACGCCGAGTCACGACCGCGTCGAGGCCGGCGCGATCCACAAGGCGAACAAGGGCGTGCTGTTCATCGACGAGATCAACACGCTCGACATCCGGAGCCAGCAACACCTCATGACGGCGATCCAGGAGGGCGAGTTCGCCATCACGGGGCAGTCGGAGCGCTCCTCGGGCGCGATGGTCCAGACGGAGCCGGTGCCGACCGACTTCGTCATGATCGCGGCGGGGAACCTCGACGCGATGGAGAACATGCACCCGGCGCTCCGCTCCCGCATCAAGGGGTACGGCTACGAGGTGTACATGGAGGACACGATCGAGGACACCCCCGAGATGCGCCGGAAGTACGTCCGCTTTATCGCTCAGGAGGTCGCAAAGGACGGCCGCCTCCCGGAGTTCACGTCCGACGCCATCGAGGAGGTCATTCTCGAGGCGAAACGGCGCTCCGGCCGGAAGGGCCACCTCACCCTCCTGTTCCGGAACCTCGGCGGACTGGTTCGCGTCGCCGGCGACATCGCCCGCGGCGAGGACGCCGAGCAGACCACCCGCGAGCACGTGCTGTCCGCGAAGGGGCGCTCGCGCTCCATCGAACAGCAGCTCGCGGACGACTTCATCGAGCGCCGGAAGGACTACGAGCTGCAGGTCTCGGAGGGATACGTCGTCGGGCGCGTCAACGGGCTCGCCGTGATGGGCGAGGACTCCGGGATCATGCTGCCCGTCATGGCCGAGGTCGCCCCGTCACAGGGCCCCGGCGAGGTGATCGCCACCGGACAGCTGAAGGAGATGGCTCAGGAGTCGGTCTCGAACGTCTCGGCGATCATCAAGAAGTTCTCCGACCAGAACATCTCGGAGATGGACATCCACATCCAGTTCGTGCAGGCGGGCCAGCAGGGCGTCGACGGCGACTCCGCGTCGATCACGGTCGCGACCGCGGTCATCTCCGCGCTCGAGGACGTCGGCGTCGACCAGAGCCTCGCGATGACGGGATCGCTGTCGGTTCGGGGCGACGTGCTCCCCGTCGGCGGCGTCACGCACAAGATCGAGGCGGCCGCGAAGGCCGGCTGTACGCGCGTCATCATCCCGCGGGCGAACGAGCAGGACGTGATGATCGAAGACGAGTACAAGGACATGATCGAAGTCATTCCGGTGTCGCACATCAGCGAGGTCCTCGACATCGCCTTGGAGGGCGAAGCGGAGAAGGACTCGCTCGTCTCCCGGCTCAAATCGATCACCGGCTCGGCGCTCAAAGAGCAGGGCGTCTCCGGCCCGTCCAGCCCGAGTCCGCAGTAGAGCGGCTGAGAACGACCACCCGACCAACGAATGACCGACTGGGCGACGTTCGCGGCCGCGACCGTCGCCCTCACCGCGTTCCTTCTGTACGTCACTCGGCGCTCGCAGCGAACGCTGGAACGGGTCCGGATCGTCGACGGAACCGGCGACCCGAAACGCGATTCTCTCGACGGAACCGCCGAACTCGACGAGCCGCCGAGAACGTTCGATCATCCCGACGCCGTCGACCGCGACTTCGATGACCTCGACACGCCGGTCGAGAACGCCGCCGACCCGTTCCTCGACGAGGATCGGACGACTGCCGAGGGATCGACCGACCCGGCTCCAACCGATTCGGCTCCCCCCGGCACGGATCCGACATCCTCCGATCGGCTCGGTGAGCGGGACGACCCCTCGGTTCGGAGCGGTCCGACGCTCACGACGGAGCTGCTCTTAGCGAACGTCGCGTTCTCGCAGGCGCTCGCGCTGGCCGTTCTCGTCGGTATCGCGTGGTGGACCGACGTGCCGAGCGCCGCGTTCGGCCTCGCGGAGTCCGACTTTGCCGCCCCCGTGTTCCTCTCAGGGATCGCTGTCGGTGTGCTCCTCTACCTCGGTAACGAGCTCGCGGCAGCGGCCGGCGAACGGTTCGGCGTCGCCGCGCCCGAGCGACTTCGCGAGGCGATGGCCCCCGACGACGCCCGCGGTTGGGGGCTCCTCCTCGTCGTCGTGTTACCGGTCATCGCCGTCTTCGAGGAGGCGCTGTTCCGGGGCGCGCTGATCGGCGCGTTCGCGGTCGGATTCGGGATCGACCCGTGGCTCCTCGCGGTCGTCTCGTCGATCGCGTTCGGGCTCGGGCACGGCGCGCAGGGACGGGTGGGGATCGTCGTGACGGGACTGCTCGGGTTCGCCCTCGCCGCGCTGTTCGTGTACACCGGGAGTCTCCTGCTCGTCGTCGTCGCTCACTACGTCGTCAACGCGTTGGAGTTCGTCGTTCGGGAAGGGTTCGGCTGGGACCCCTCGTCCACGAGGGCGTCGGCCGTCGGTGGTGATTGAGAGAGGAGCCGGTGGCGATCAAGCCGGAGGACCGTCTACTCGTCGGCGAACGAGCCGTCGCGGATCACCGTTTCCGCGGCGGCGAGCGCCTCGTCGGCGTCGAACGAGTCGGCGACGTATCGGAGCTCCTCGCGCGGCGCGTCCGCGAGGTCGTTCGCGTGTGCGGTGACGTTCGAGACGGCGCGGACGACGTTGTCGATGATCGGGATCTCGGCGACCCGCGGGGAGCGGCTGGCCGGGTTGAGATCGATCACGATCTCGGTTTTTCCCATCGCACCGAGCGCCTCCGCGCGGTCGCCGTCCTCCAGCGGCACGACGACGACGTCCGCGGCCTCGATCCCGTCGGCGTCGACGGTGCCGCGAGCGTGTTCGAGACCGGGGATCTCGCCGTCTCCACTGAGTCCCTTCACCTCCTCGGCACCGTGTGCTCGGAGATGGTCGGCGATCGCCGTCATCCGCTCGTCCGTTCGGTTGAACAGGTTCACCTCGATGTCGGCGTCGACCGCCTCGGCGAGTTCGACCGTCTCCTCGGGAACCAGCGCCGCGACGTTGCCGTTGACGGAGACCACGGGGTGGTCCGCAAGCAGGAGTCGGGCCGCCGCCGCGCGCTCCGCCTCGTCGGCGCTCGGCAGCGTGCGCTCGCCGAGCAGGTAGTCGAACGCCTCGCCGCGCCCCTGCGCGATGAGCCCCTGCTTCGAGGTGATTCCCTTCTCGACGCCCGCCTCGATCCGGTGGCGCGTGCGCAGCGACGCGGATCGGGGGTGGTCGTCGGGGATCTCCGTGTCGGCCATACTCCGGATTGCGCTCCGTCGATTAAAAACGGCTCGTTGCCCGCTTGGGGATCGACGCGTTCCCGCGCAAAAATTAACACGAGCCGACACGTACGTTCGAACGTGATGAACAGGGCTGGCAAGTACACCGTCGTCAAAGCGTGCAACGACCACGGGGCGGTGACGCTCCGTGAACACCCGCGGAATCGGACGCTTCACGTCGTCGAGTACGACGACCCGGAGGTCGCGGAGGCGGTCGCGGATCTGGACGTCGGCTCGGTCGTCCACCTCGAACTCCGTCCGACGGGACGGCGTGGCAACGCGTGGTGTGCGGAGGCCGCACGGCCGATGGACCCGTCGCGACACGCGGCTCCGTGATCTCGATCCCTTCTCGCTCCCGCTCCGCCGTCGTCTCCCGCGTCGCCCTTTTGAGGGTCACGCGTCGCCCTTTTGAGGGTCACGCGTCGCCCTTTTGAGGGTCACGCGACGCCGACTCGTTCGCGATACTCGCCGTACTCCGACCCGAACACCGCCATGACCTCGCCCATCGTCGCGTACGCCTTCACTGCGTCGACGATCGCGGGTAGCACGTTCTCGTCCGCGTCGATCGCCGCACGGAGGTCGTCGAGCGCTCGGTCGACCGCGTCGTCGTCGCGGTCCGCCTTGACGGCCTCGAGCCGTGAGAGCTGGCGTTCGCGGGTGCTCTCGTCGACGTGAAGCAGGTCCGGATTCGCCTCCTCGTCGACCGCGTAGGCGTTGACGCCGACGACCGTCTCCGCTCCCTCGTCGACGCGCTCCTGGTACTCGTAGGCGGACTCCTGTATCTCGCGGTGGAAGTACCCCTGTTCGATCCCGTGGAGGACGCCGTCGCGGACGGAGCCGTCGCCCATCGCCCGTATCTCCTCGATGTACGCCATCGCGTCGGCCTCGATCTCGTCGGTGAGCGCCTCCACCGCGAACGAGCCGCCGAGGGGGTCGATCGTGTCGGCGACGCCGGACTCCTCGGCGATGATCTGTTGGGTTCGGAGCGCGACCCGGACCGCCTGCTCGGAGGGTAACGCGAGCGCCTCGTCGAAGGAGTTGGTGTGGAGGCTCTGAGTGCCGCCGAGCACGCCCGCGAGCGCCTGCAGCGTGACTCGGACGACGTTGTTCAACGGCTGCTGGGCGGTCAGCGACTGGCCCGCGGTCTGGGTGTGGAACTTCAGCTGCGTTGCGGCGTCGGACTCCGCGCCGTACCGCTCGCCCATGACCGACGCGTAGATCCGGCGGGCGGCCCGGAACTTCGCGACCTCCTCGAGGACGGAGTTGTGCGAGTTGAAGAAAAAGGAGAGCTGCGGGGCGAACTCGTCGACGTCGAGCCCGCGGTCGAGACAGTCCTCGACGTACGCGAATCCGTCCGCGAGGGTAAAGGCGAGCTCCTGTGTGGCCGTCGATCCGGCCTCACGGATGTGGTACCCCGACACGGAGATCGGTTTGAACTTCGGCGTCTCCGCGACCGCGAACTCGATCGTGTCGGTGACCAGATCGAGGGAGGGCTCCGGCGGAATCACCCACTCCTTCTGGGCGATGAACTCCTTGAGCATGTCGTTCTGTAAGGTTCCGCGGAGTTCCTCGCGGGGAACGCCCTGCTGGTCGGCGATGGCGACGTACATCGCGTAGATCACGGGTGCGGAGGGGTTGATCGTAAAGGAGGTGGAGACCTCGCCGACGTCGATGCCGTCGAACAGGACCTCCATATCGCGGAGCGTGTCGACGGCAACGCCCTCCTTGCCGACCTCGCCGAGCGACATGTCGTCGTCGGAGTCGAGTCCCATCAGCGACGGCATGTCGAAGGCGGTCGAGAGACCGGTCTGGCCCTCGTCGATCAGGTAGTGGAACCGGTCGTTCGTCTCCTCGGCGGTACCGAACCCCGCGAACTGTCGCATCGTCCACGTTCGCCCGCGGTACATCGTCGGGTAGACGCCGCGCGTGTACGGCTCCTCGCCCGGAAACCCGAGGTCGGTCTCGTAGTCGAGGTCGTCGACGTCGTCGGGGGTATATAAACGCTCGACCTCGCGGTTCGAGACGGTCGCGAAGCGGTCGCGTCGCTCGCCGCGTCGGTCGAGCGTCGGGTCGAGGGTGTCCTCCCGCCACCGCTCGTGTCCGTCCCGGATCGCGGCGAGGTCCTCGTCGTCGTACATGCGATCGGATAGCGCGGGGCGTTCTATAAAGATTATTTATGAACGTTATGATCGGTGCCAGCGTTGCGGTCGGCGTGAGCGTCGCGGTCGGAGGCGGCCGATCGCATGGACGGTCGAATCGTCGGCGAACCGCTCTCGGCCGGGATCGACCGGCTCACAGCCGCAACCGCACCTCGTACCTCACACCCGTACCGCGCAGCCACAGCTACACCCGCACCTCACCCCTCCCCAACCTCGTCGACCGCGGCGGCGCGGTCCGCACCGCGACCGCACCGCACGCGCCGCCGCGGCC
>NZ_JBLWMN010000016.1:0-89752 GCF_048380895.1 Halorubrum rarum
GCTGTGGGCCAGAACGTGGTTCGGTCAATTCCGCGAACTTGTCATGAAATCAGCGGTGCGAAACATCGAACGCGCAATCGAGGTGGCAGATCGCTGAACGCTGGCGTCTAAACAAGGCCCAGGGTGCGTATCTCCCACAGACTCATATCCCAGTTCGATCAGGTCGGGTCGCTCAGTACAGGTGGGCGATACAACGGAAAGGGTTTCCAGAGCCAGATTGTTCCCCACTACCCCTCCGATGATATCAAAAACGGCCTTGTTGAAACCCTCTGGTGATGACAACTCAGCCCATTCTGCCGAGATCTATTCCCTTCTTATTGAAGACGACGCTCACTAAACCAACTGTAGAAGGTTACGGCCAGTCGTCTGGCAACTCGTCCTGATGGTCGTGCATCAATCTGAGAAGGGGCTCGATCTCCTCGAACTGTGGGCCGCGTGTGATAGTCCCGGTATCCCGATCCCAATCGACGAATCCTGCATCGGCCAGTTTTGGGAGATGGGCGTGATAGAGTTGCAGGTGTAGTGTGTCTAGCGCGTCACCATCTTCCTCGTGCCCATCCGCGCTCAACTCCGATGCGATGTCGTCCTCATCCTGCGGATTTTGCTCTGCAACAGCCATGAGAATGCGGCGGCGGTACTCGTGGCTGAGAATCTCGAACAGTTCGCTCAGTGAGCCGCCATTCTCCTCGCTTTTTTTTGCTGACATTTGCCGATAGCTCTCGTTGCGAAACGCCTCACTGAGTGATGCGTTCCGCGCAGGCGATGCGCGAAGAGAAATGGATGACTGCGAACGGGTAATCCCGTTTCAAGCAGCCCCCACCGTTGGGGCTAAACGCACAGTGTGTGCTGGGCTCCGTACGATGTCTTGGTTCCCGAGAGGGAAATGGTTGTGGGTGTTGTAGCATGATTGTCGAATTACTGCGACGTGGTTTCAGCAAAGCTACCACGTCTCTTCACCATCCGTCGGTATCGGCACTACGCCGGTCCACAGTTGTTCTCGGCGACTGCGAACGCCCGCTCGATGTTATACACGACGCACTTGATGACGAGTTCGCGGAATTGCTTCCACCAGCGGCGCGACCGCACGAACGCGCCGAATTTCTGCTTAATCGCCGCGTTGACTGTCTCGTTCATGTTTCGTCGATTGTAGAGACCGCTGTCCAGTCGGGCATTCCATGCCTTGTGGAGCGGTGTGAACTCGCGGTGCTTGATGACCGGGCGAATATTGAGCCCCCGGGCGAGTTGCCGGAGCTTCTGGTCGTCGTAGCCCTTGTCACCGGTCAAGATCGAGATGTACTGTGCGTTCCGTTTCACTACCTGTGGTGCAATCTGCGTATCGTGCTTTCGCGTTGTCGTCACGTGAACATCGAGAATGGCGTTGGTCGCTGTATCGACCAACAGCGTCGTCTTCAATTGCTGTATGGTGAGGTTGGTTCGCTTCGTGTAGTGAGTTGATGCATGCGCCCGCTCGAATCCGGACGCATCAATGCCGATGACACCGTTCAGCGGCACGTCCGCAAGTGAACCGTTCAGCAGAACCCGCCAGACGGCCATCTCTAAGCGGTCGAAAGCCTTGCAAAGTGTCGAGGGCGCGGGGATCGAATCGAGATCAAGGGCGTCACGAATGCGAGGCATCTCGATGAGCTCATCAACGAGGTCACGGTACGTGGTCGTCTTCTTCACCTTGAGACAGAGCAGAACGACGTGCTGGCGGAGCGTGAATCGCTTCCGTGAATATCGAGTCGAGAACTGTGCCACAGCACGGCGAGCCAACACCATAGCCCGTTCAACGAATCGAAGGAGACGTGACTTCGGAAGGGAAACCATCCTGTCTCAGACTACTCGTCCATCATGTTTGCCAGCAAGGGTTTCAACAAGGCCAATCCAAGGAGAATCTCAACTATGTCCGCGACGAGTACCCTGCTATGACAGTGAAGGACTGCTGTAACACATCGGTACTCGGCCTGCGTTACCGCACCTCAATCGAGTCGAAGTGGCGATAGCGTCGGCGAAAACCAGTTCAGCTAAAAGTGCTCCAACTATCTCGCAACCGTTATTTTGGTCTTCATCTGAGGGGTTTCTTGCTCGAATGAGTCCTCAAACTCAGCCTTGTTTTCAATCTGTTTCAGTGGGTCATATACGAAAATGAGAAGGGTATCAATATTCGTATCAAGGCGGTACTGTTCCTTATCCTCAGATAATTCCTTCCGAAGTGATTTCTCTCTGCGAGTAGGGGAAGCCCGCTTAACCTCAATACCGATGGTCTCATCCTGTACTAAAAAGTCGATTCGAGGATCGACAGAGCTGTGCCGCTCGGTATGAGGTTCCCTCCGAACATCATCAAAATATAGTTTGAGAAGAGCATGTAGAAGATACTGAACATCGGCTTCATCATCTATCGTAAGCGGTTCTCTGTCTTCTCTCCGTTCTTGAAGTGGGATGGAAATTTCACCAAACCGGTTAAAAATTTGCTCTATTTGATAGACTGATGGCTTCTCAGATGAAATGGGGCCCTCTTCTTCGAAATAGTCTGTCTCATCGGAATATTCGATGGTGAAGAAGTCATAGAACGTCTGATAGAGCTTCGTGACATTCTGAATGTTCTGAGGAACACCGTGATCAACTACTTCTGAGGAGGGGATTGATACATCCATCCACTCTGTTGTAGATTCGTTCCAGTAAGCAAATTCGACAGATTGCTTACTGACTGTGATTGTAATCTCTGTGAATTCGATTTCATGAGATCTCGAACGGCCGTATGATTCGGACTCCTCATAGGTATGAATTCCATCAACATCGTCTATTTCAAGCTTCACTGTAGGGTACGATTCTGATCCAATCCATTTCTCAAGTAACTGGACTATGTCCAAGACCTGAGCATCAAACAAACCGGATAGCGTTAAATCACTGCTCTGCTGAGTTTTGAAGGAAGTCCCGGACTTGATTGCTTCCTTGCAGGAGATGCTGAGTTCAATACCGTTGTCTCGTTCAGTAATTCGCAGTACAGTAGATATATTTTCATCGCTATCAGGGGCTTTCTTATTTTTGTAAGATGAGAACCCGTTATGCATAGGTTGTGTCTCTACTCTCCGCGATCTTCGCGTACCTTTCTCTCGATACGCTCCTCGGAGTAATCACAGGCGTAGTCGTGGATGTCGTCCATCACATGCTCAAATTCTTCGTCATCTGCGTATGTCTCGTTCCGCATAATGACCCATCCCTCGCCGCGTTCTCGGGATAAGTATCGGACACGATTGGCGGTGATAATGATGAGATCCTCAGTGATCTCACCGTCGCCTTGAACCGGAGCTTGCCAAGTCGGTGATATTGTCCTCCGTATGCCATCGGTGTCGTCAATAGTTTCCACAACAGATCTACTGAGCGGTTTATCGGGGAGTGACGAAATGAGCCCGGATTCTTTGGACATAGTGGCACCCACGGAGACACGACATATGAAGGTTCCCTGAGAATCGTGTTGAGGACATCGACCACTGCCAGAACATCGACGATCAACACCTCTGCTTGCTCGGTCTATTCGCAGTGGATTTGAACCTCATACCATACTTCTTTAACGAACTCTCAAAATGTTAAGGATTGCGCAGAAATGGGGACAAAACCAGGATATATGCGGCGTTTTGGTTTCGATTTCTCAGACAAGTCGTCATTCCCGGTTATCGTCTTGGCCTTTCCACAGTGATGTGGGTAATTCGCCAATTCAGTAGTTATCCGAATACACCGGATGCATGGTGGAATGACCATTATTAGCCTGCCTGAGACGTGGGTAATGTCTATTTTGCGTCTTTGTCGGGGTTATGGGATACTTCGGCAAAATTATGTTTCCCCCCTCAACTATATGTCGGACACAGGTAATTACATGATAACTCCATGGTGTCATTTGATACGACGGGCGGGGCGAAATTCTATAAGGCCGACCTCCACGTCCACACACCGGGATCACACGATTACGAGGATCCAGGTGCTGAGCCAGATGACTTAGTCGCGGGATTCGAGAGAGAAGACCTCGATCTAGTGGCAGTCACGGACCACAACACCGGGGAGTATTTCGAGAGGCTTCAAGAGGCAGCCGAGGATTCCAGCGTCACAGTGCTGCCGGGAGTGGAAATAACGACGGGGCAGAGTGGAGAACACCAGATACACATGACTGCTATTTTCCCGCCTGGAGAAGCCGATGTCCTTTCCCTGTTTCTCCACGACATCGGCATCAGAGGCGATCCGGAGGAGGCAATTGCTGATGACACAATTCCGAAGATCTGCGAAAAAACTCGTGATTATGGTGGGCTTCCGATATTAGCGCACATCGATGTGGCGGCCGGTGCCGACTACGAGTTAGCCGATCGGAACAACCCGACCCGGCAGAGGGTGTTCGACGCCGAAAAGGTCGCCGCACTGGAGGTGGTCGCGGAGGAGACTGCCGACGAGTTCGAGGAGTTCGCTCACATCCGATCCTCTGACGCGCATTCGCTGGCGGATATCGGAGTGCGACATGCCTATATCAAAATGGATTCGCCCTGCTTCGAAGGGCTCCGTACCGCGTTCGCAGATCCGGACTCCCGGCTGTCCCTGATTGACGAGCCGACAACGCATCCGAGTGTTGACGGGCTACTCGCTCACAACGGGTTCCTGCAGGAGAGGCATCTCCAATTAAACAAGAACCTCAACTGTCTAATCGGAGGAAAGGGGACAGGGAAATCGACCGTTGTCGAGCACATCCGATACGCTCTGGACGTAGATCCGCGCTCGGATGATATCAAAGAGGACTACACCACCCTCATCGAGAACACTCTTCGGCCCGATGGAATAGTGAAACTGTTAGTCACCGCCTCGAATGGTGATCAGTACCGAATCAGACGAGAGTACGACGAAGAGCCAGAAATCGAACGGATGCCGACTACTGAGGACGGCAAGCCACAGGATGTAGACCTAACGATCGAGCAGTTTAGAACGGAATTCTTCGATGTCGAGATCCACAGCCAGAGGGAGCTGATCGAGTTGGCCAGGAACGAGATTGACCAACTGGACCTACTTGACTCCTACTTCGACATCACTGAGGAGACCGCGGCACGTGAGTCGGTAAAACAGGATATCAGAACGAAGAACCGTGAGATCGCTGATCTCCGTGAGGGGGTCGCCTCGCTCAAGGCCGAAGAGGAGCGATTTGAGGCATTGAAACAGCAGGTCGAGGTGATGGAGCAGAAGGGGGTGGGCGAATATGTCGAGGGCCAAGAAGAGTGGGAACAGGAACGGACTGCGCTCAGTAATGTCATCGAAGACGTCGAAGCGATAGAAGAAGAAGTTTCATCGCTCGCTCTCGCTGACCAGCTCTCGGTCACCGAAATTGACGGTGGGCCAAACGAAGATTTGCTTGAATCGGTAGACGATACGATATCGGGTCTACGGGATGAGCTCGCTGAACGCGAGGAGGAGTTCGAGAGCATCGTCAGTGAGGGACGTGAAGATATCGAGGAAATTCGAGATGAGTGGAACGCGGAGAACGAGCAGCGTGAGGAGGAGCACGAGTCTCTCGCAGACGAGATTCAAGAGGAGATCGGTGTTGATATCGAGGAGTTCTTCGATAAAAAGGCCGACTTGGAGGAACTGAGAGGAGTCTCCGAGGAATTAGAAGAAGAGCGAGAGCGCCTTCAGATAGCTCGGGATGAGAAGTCAGATCTTCTAGAGGACCTCCAAACGGCCCGACAGGACCTCAGTGACGCTCGAAATGAGGGGGTTGAACAACTGAACGCCCACCTTGGGAATGTCAGAGTGGCACTGCACAGCCAGTCTAACCGGATCGAGTACACCGACTGGATAAATCACGTTCTGGAAGGGTCAAGCGTCTGGACGGAACACAAAGAGCAGATCACCGAGACCATCGACCCGCCGGAGTTAGCCGAGATTGTTCGTAACGAGGACACTGAAACTCTGAGTGATCTCGCCGATGTTACCCCGACAACTGCAGAGAATTTCGTCACTCACGACGACCTCGTCGAGCAACTGACCAAGTTGGAACTATACGAAATCCACGATCGTCCCGTCATCGAACTCAACGACGGCGGTTGGAAAGAACTCACCGAGATGTCCGACGGGCAGCAATGCACGGCCCTCCTCTCTATCGCTATGATCGAGCGTGATGTGCCGTTGATCATCGATCAACCGGAGGACATGCTCGACAACAAGTTTATCTTCACCGATGTGGTAGATATCCTCCGTTCGATCAAACAGGACCGTCAGGTCATTGCGGCAACTCATAATGCGAATATTCCGATTATAGGCGATGCTGAGCAAATCGTCGTTATGAGATCTAACGGACGTGCTGGTTTCTATCGGAACTGCGGATCAATTGACGACGATGGGATCAAAGCACTTGCACAGGACATTCTTGAGGGCGGCGAACTGGCTTTCAAGAGGCGAAGAGAGATGTATCACAGAGTCGTTTAGTGGGCTTAACGGTCAATTCATCGTACTCATCCACCGTCGTAGACTCTTGTGCATTGGAGGACTAATCGGCCTCCATCATCAGTGTCGGCTTCAAAGGTGAAGACGTCGCCACGTTCGACCCCCTGTTTGCGGGTGATTGCGGCAGGAATCGATCGATGTACCGTCACTGTATTCTCCGTCATATACGGCCTGTTGGCGATGTACAGACACCAATCCAGTCGTGACTTGGCTCTGGAACGTGGTAAGGAACCACTCTACCGGATTTTGCGTAATTGGACTGTCATGGCGAATTCTCCGGCTCCACCGTTTTCTGCTTCAGTCCGGGACACACAGGAGATCTCACCGTTGGTGGTCAACTCCTCTGCATTTCACAGTGGCAAAAACGGCCGCCCCGAGGAATTTTACTTACGGTCTATGCCAAATCCTTTCAACCGTTATACGCCAATGGGCAATCAAGGGCCGATTTCGTGAATTACCTATGCCACCTCTAGAACCGACGGACCGACGGGAACTATACGAGCATTTCCAGCACGTCATAGAAGGCACATATGACCAACTGTTGGAGGAGCAGAAGCTGAACTACAAACAGAATATGCTCAAATCCTTCCTCGTGGAAACCAATATTGATCCCACCACGCTTGAGGAACAATTCGAGCATGTGACTGTCGGGAAGGTGGATTACAGCCTGTTTGAGGTACTCATCGATACTTCAAGCGACAAAGATGAGGAGGGAATCCTGTCGTTCTATCTGGATAGTCAGGATGAGCGGTTCTGGACGTTCTATTCAATAGAGAAATCCCGACCGGCGAAGGACGCGATGGAGGGCTTGATCATGGCAGAGCGAAGTGGGCTGGATTATCTCTGGTTCCCGGCGCAGCTACAACGTTACTTCACTAAGCTTGGCGAATTCCAAGGGGCAGGCATCAATTACGATGCTGAGGATGTGTTCTCTGAGGAATATATTGACGATCATCTCCCATTTGGTGAGTTGTCGATTCAGAGTTCAGGTCAGGGTACTAGCTGGCTACTGGATGCGTTGAGCGATGCTGACCTGAAGCGGTTCCTGTCGTTGTCCTCAGTGAAAATTCGCCGGGAAATGGAGGAGGGAGTCGTGATTGAGCGGATCGACAATAATGGCCGGATAACCACTAGGGGCGGTGATGACATTCAAGCACATCTATCGTTCGTCGAAATCATCCGCGAACTCTATGCAGACCTCATTCGAGGGATCGAGGAAGAAGGGCGGATTGGGTATCCAATCCGAGAAATTGAGGCTGAGGAGGACGAACGGCATTCATCAGGCCAATCCATCGAAGGAACTCCAATAGTAATCAACCTCGCCAACTCGATTGAGAACCTGAAAGAGTTCGCCGACAGCATCACCTCCGCCACGAAACCACTGCGACTCTGGGGGGTTGGTACCTGGATTGCGGACGACTACTACAAGGTTCGAGGTACCGATCTCCACAACAACGACAGCTTCACGCTAGAAATCAAACGGGATTGGATTCGCCTCTATCTCCCAGACGACGCGTGCGGGAATACTGCCTTGCGGATTTTCTCGAATATCCAGCGGTACTACGATGCAGAGGCTTCCTTTGGCGAGCGAAGTGACCCAGCGAACTCGAAGGTTGGCCTAACTGCACAATGACGTACTATCTGTCGCCCCATACGGTACAGATGAATGCGTGGATTGGTTTGTGCCAACTAGACGACCGATTCCCGGACACACTCGCTAAGCTAGGGTATACCGTGGACATCATTGAACCAGGGTTCACTATCAAGGGGGACTATATTCAGCCTGATTTGATTCTGACCGCTCATCGGCGTAATCATAGTCTGCTATTGGATTTCAAGTCATATCACCTAAAAGACCATCAGAACGAGCGGTACGAAACAGCTGTTCGGAATCCCGACAAGCTAGTGCTTCGGGGGGCTGTCCAAGGTGTTCCTCCTGAAGAACTGAGTGCCGACTTCTCATACTCTTCGTTCGGCGATCTGACCGATATCCATGACTTGAGCGAGTTCGATTTCACGACAGTGCAGTTTGAGGCACACGTTGGGGATGCGAACCTTCGTATCGAGATTGTCGGGTCAGAAGGGTTTGGTGAGTCCGATCTTGATGATGCGTTCCCGATAGAGGTGTCTCACGGGAAAGACATCCCAACGGATTACTATCCGTTTGATGCCGAGGATGAGGATCATACTCTGTTCTGTATATATATGTTGAATGCTGCGATTCAGCTGGCGGGTGAGTATGGGTCAGACCCGTTCAACGTGGATGAACTGTTGGCTGAGTCGCACAAGCTCTGGGGTTCGATGAGTGAGGAGAAAAAGAAGGAGTTGCGGTCGTGGGGCGAAGATTTCCTTGATAAGTACAATAAGAAGGGGTTAGATGAGCATCTGCGGAAGGTGCAGAAGGACAATCAGCCGGCGTGGTTCCATAAATCGAGTTCGTTCCAAGCTCTGCGGAATAAGGCGGACGAATTTATTGCTGACCTTGAGGAAGAACTGGCTCAAAAGAAGTTGGGTGAGTTTTAATCCGGTTCTGTTTGAGTTTGGGTTTCCTTTGATAGACTCGACCAGCCTTATTAAAACATTAGAACAACATACTCTGTCTCAAGGAAGGACAATTACGAGTCGAAGATACACTAATCATGTCCCTGTTGTAGCTACTGCGATTGCAAGGTACGGTTCACAACGAACAATTTTAATAAAGTATCAACGAAAACTCAGAGTTCATTCATAACAGCCGACGTATCGTACTCCGCTAAACAACGTGTCAAATCAGTTCGCGTTACCGCACCAGTCAGGACGAGTCACGCATCCATCCCGCGTTGGTAATCCTGAGCGAGCGCTTCGTCGTCCGGTTCGACGTACGTCATTGTGCGCTCGATCTGCGCATGCCCCGCGATCCTCCGAACCTGGTGCAGGTCGAGCGCGTCCACGTCATTCACCCAGTGCGAAATCGCGCTGCGACGGATTCTATGAGTGGTGACGAACCATTCTTTCACCTCGTCGTCCGGACCCGGGTTCACCGGTCGGAGCGGGCGTTGAATTCCGGCGTTCTCCGCCGCGGTCTTGACGATGTCGTTGATGTGCCAGCTTTGCATGTGATCCTTATGCGTCGTGCAGAGAATCCGCCCCGCTTCGGGGTCAACCGCGGAGGAGAACGCGTGCCTCACACGCTCACACCACCGCTGCAACTCGAATTTGAATTCCTGAGGGAAGAACACGTCACGCTTGATTAAATCGCCGTGCTCGTCCACGTTGAGCTTCGCTGACCGGATACTGATTTTACACTCGTCCCAGTCAATCCCTTCAATCGTCATGCTCTCCAACTCAGTAGACCGGCACGCCGTGTACCAGTTCAGCCTGACAGCAATCTTGTTACGGAGTCGGGTTTCCGGGGTTTTCCCTGGAACGTTGTCGAATAACTCGTGAACGTGCTCCGGTTTGAGCGCGAGCACGGTCTCTGACTTGTCACGAGCGACATCGACGTCCTCAGGCGATAATCTATGCTGTTTCTTATACTCTGCATTGTTAAAAATCCGGTAATCTTCCTTGAGATCAATCGTGTTATGATCTGGACATGGGTGCCCGTTCTCTAACGACAACCGCGGTTCGCGCTGGTCATTCTCAACAATTGAGTAGAACGACTGCACGGACCGGTAGTAACTAGTGACCGTGGTCCCGGCTAAATGCGTGATCGACTGAATGTACCCCCTGACGTGACGCGTCTCAGCCGCTAGAGGATCAACATCGTTGTGTTCGCAAAACGCTAACCAGTACCGTACTTCGCGGCGTCTCGTGTCCAGCGTTGACTGTTTCGTATCCGTCTTTTGCTCTTTCAGCGAATGTAGGTACAGACCGAGCAACTCCTCCGATTCCGACGAGATCTGCTTATCCTCAGGCGACGAAAACATCCCTTTCTCGTCACGCATACCTTACACACCCCGGAACCAGTGCCGCGTCCCGTCTGCTACCACCGAGTGGACGTTCTCGGTTGTCCGCCGTTCGAGGTAAATCAACGCTTGCCGAACGACAATAGAATCGGCGTCAAGATCAACCCCGATTTTATACGCAGACCCGTTAATGTCCGGTTCCGACTGTGATTTCGATGCTTTCTCAATCGCTTGAGGTAACACGCGTAATCGCACCGCTCGCTGTTCATCAGCATCTGCGCCCGACGGGACTTTAGCGTCAATCCCGTTCAAAACATTGGTTGGTAAATCACGGTACCGCGGCACCATCGTAATAACATCCATCGCTAGATCTTGAATCCGGCTTTCGTCAGGCTTCGACACCTGGACAGACACGTCATCGATCTCCCGGTGAACCGCTGACACGGTCGCCTGTATTTCGTCCAACCGGTCAGTGATCCCCGACACATCAACCTCTACAGAATCGCCGCCGGTCAATCCTTCAACGGCGTCAACGTGAACGTACTCATTACTGAGCTCGTGATCGACGGCGTTGGTAACGAGCGACGTTAGTGTCTCGCCCTCGTCCAACGAATCCATCCACTCCTCTTTTTTACTCGGAGAGACACGGACATGTAGGCGTACTCCTTTATGCGAATCCGACATACGACTGCCTACGCAGTACTGTATAAATAAAGCGTGGGTGACCCAACGGGTCGCCCTAATCGCCAAACATCTGGCGCATCATCGGGTGCATCTCCATGAGCTGCTCCTCGGCGATCTCCTCGTACAGCTTGTACGTGATCGAGACCGCGAGCAGCAGGCCCGTACCGGAGACGGAGCCGATCGTACCCAGCATGTTCGCCATGACCGCGAGCAGTCCGACGAGGGCACCGCCGATGACGGTCACCTGCGGGATGTACCGTTCCATTACCTTCTCGACGACCTGCGGGTTCCGACGGAAACCGGGGATCTGCATCCCGGAGTTCTGGATCTGCTTGGCGGTCGCCTCCGGGCCCATCCCGGTCGTCTCGACCCAGAAGATCGCGAAGATCGCACCGCCGACGACCATGAACGTCAGGTCGATCGCGATGCGAAGGGCGATCATCCACGGCTCGACGGTCGCCGGGATCTCCCCGAGGAACCACATCCACTGCGTCGGCTGCTGGATCGGGTTCAGGTAGTAGAAGAACCCGGAAACGGGCTCTCCTTGGTCGCCGTATACCCCCAGCCACTCGGGCATCCCCGCCCACTGCGAGGAGAGGATCTGGCCGAAGAACTGGATGTTCGCCTGCAGTGCGCGAACGAGGATCATCGGCAGGACGGACGCGTAGATGAGCTTTACGGGGAACCGGCCGCGAGCACCCTTCACACGTGCGTGTGAGAGGGGTATCTCGACGCGGACCGACTCCGCGTACACGACGATCCCGAAGATGAAGACCGTGGTGAAAAGCGCCAGCACGTTTCCGGGAGCGAACAGTAGCTGTTCGAGTCCGGTCGGCGTCAGCGGTGACTCCAACGGGATCTGTCCGGTGGCGATCCCGAACCAGCTCGCGAAGAACCCGGTCTCCCCGAGCATGGAGAAGCTGAAGAACCCGCCGACGATCTGCTGGCTCACTGCGGCGATGATGAACAGCCCGACCCCGGATCCGACGCCCCACTTGCTCACGATCTCGTCCATGAACAGGATGAGGACGCCGCCGATGAACACCTGTATGAAGATCAACAGTTCGACGCCGAACTCACCGATACCGAGTGCGGCGGCGACTGCCGGATCTGACGGGAGGAACTCGCCGGTAAACACCATCGGTGCCGCGGTCATCGCGGTGACGATGATCACCAGCAGCTTCTGGAGCCCCTGATACAGGATCTGATCCCGCGGGTCGTTCGTGTCGAGCCCGAGCAGGTTCGCTCCGCCGAGCAGCTGGAGCACGATCGACGCCGTCACGATCGGACCGATGCCGACCTGCAGGAGCGAGCCGTGCTCACCGGCGAGCACCGACCGGAACTGCCCGAAGAAGTCCGTTCCCCCACCAGCCAACAACCCGAACGGGTTGATGTTGGTCAGGAAGAAGTAGACGATCAGGATCCCGGCCGTCCACGCGAGCTTCCGCTTGAACGGAACGTGGCCCGCGGGTCGCTCCACGACGGGCATCCGCGTGAGTACCGGTTCGGCGACCTCCTTCCAGCTCATGATTACGCCTCGTCAGTCTCGTCGTCTGATGTGTCTTCTGGTTCGTCCTCGGCGCGCTCGGCGCGCTCGGAGAGGACGGCGTCGCCGCCGGCCTCCTCGATGAGCTCGACCGCACCGGCCGTGAAGGCGTCCGCAGTGACGTGGAGCTCGCGGCGAACCTGTCCGCCGCCGAGCACCTTCACGACGTCGGCGTCGTGGCCGTCCTCGACGACGTCACGCGCGTCGACCACGTACGCGTCACCGTCCTCCTCGGCGAGACCCTCCGCGGCGTACAGCGCCGCGTCCTCGTCGAGCTTCTGGACGCTCACCTCGAGGACGTCCGTCTGGGCGTCCTCGGGGCGCTTGAAGCCGTGCTTGCCGAGCGGTCCGTAGTTGTGGAACTCGTGTTTCGAGCGGCCCGCGGCACCGCGACCGCCGCGGTGTCCGGCACCGCGCCGGTTCTTGTGCGTGCCGCCGCCGTGCGTTCGTGAGCCGCGCTGTCGACGTTTCTTGCTCATCGCATTGCCTCCAGCAGTGCATCGATCTCCTCGGTCGTGTGACGGCCGAGTTCGCCGCCCTCGATGACCGGGTGCTTGATTCCGTCGTGACCGCCGCGGGGCGCGTGGAGTCGCAGCGTCGGCGAGAGACCCTGCTCGCGCAGCGTCGTCTCCTCGTCGACGAGCGCTTCTGCGAGCGCCTCGAGGTCGTCGTAGTCGGTGTTGTCCGCGATCCACTCGTCGTCGATGTCGGCCGAGCCTTCGAGCGGCTCGCCGCGTCGAGCGATGGTGGTCGCAACCGCGTCGACGGTCGGCTCGCCGAACGCGACGACGTCGTTCACCTTCGTGATCATGCCGCGGTAGGAGTCCGTCTCGGGGACGAACGTCGCGTGGTTGACGCGTCCGACGTTCAGCATGTCGAGCGTGTCCTCCACGTCGTAGTTCAGGTTGACGTCGCCGCGGAGCTGAACGATCGCCTGCATCACTCGCTCACCTCGTCGTAGTGAACCTGTCGCGCGTGTTCCGGCGTGCGGGACTGCGCCGCGTTCTCCAAGGCGTTGAACGTCGCCTTCGCGAGGTTCACCGTCGTTCGCGTGTTACCGTCGGAGTTCGTCCAGGCGTCCTCGACGCCGGCGAGCTCCAGGATGTGCCGAACCGTTTCCGCGGCCGCCAGCCCGAGCCCCTGCGGGGCGGGCTTGATCTCGACGGTGACGGAGCCGGCCTTGCCGGTCGCCTTCCGCGTCAGCGAGTTCGTGCCGCCGGGCTGGTCCTCCCAGGAGCCGGAGCCACGATCCACCTTGATGATGTTCAGCTTCGCGACGTCGATCGCCTTCTGGATCGCGCCGCCGACCTGATCGTCTCGCGCCTGCGCGTAGCCGAGGTAGCCGTCGCGGTTACCCACGGCGACCACACAGCGGAACTTCACGCGGCGGCCGGAGTCGGTCATGCGCTGGACCATGTTGATGTCCAGCACTTCGTCTTCGAGCCCCGGGAGGAGCTGGTCGACGATCTCGGCCTCCTTCAGCGGGAGGCCGGAGTCGAGCGCCTGTTCCATCGACGTCACGTCGCCGTCCTGTACCTTGCGGCCGAGTCGCGTCCGTGGCTCCCAGCCGTCGTTGTGTCTACTCATGGTCCTCCTGGATGGTCGCGAGCACGTCGTCGAAGTGCTCGGGTAGGTCGGTGGCGTCGAACTCCCCCGCGTACAGCGGCTCGTCGAGCTGCTCGGCGTACGCGGCGATGTGCTCGCCTCGCGTGCGCGACCAGTCGGCCAGCACGTCGTCGTTGTGGGGGATCTCGAGGCCCGCGTCGATCGCTCCTTCCTGTACTGCGAACGTCTTGTTGCCGGGCGTCGCCGTGTTGAGCCCGATGTCGAGGACGGCCTCGTCGAGGCCGGCATCGACGGCACGAGCGCCCGCGAGATAGCCGGTGAGGTACGCGCTGGGAAGGTTGCCCGTTGGGGCGTCCCAGCCGTACTCGCCGAGCTCCTCGCTGGAGGCGGCCGCGTGGGTCTCGTCGCCGTTCGGACCGGGGGTCACCAGCTGCGCCCTGACGTGAGCGTTGCTCACCCGGGCGACCAGGCGAGGCTTGCCCGATTTCAGCAGGCGCAACCTCTGATGGTAATCCGTCCGGACCTCGCGACGGCGCCGCATCGGCACCTTGTATCGTGGTCCTGTCGCCATTATTCCGTCACCTCGTAACCGAACTGCGTCCGAATGTACGCCTCCAGACGAGCGACGTCCTCGAACTCGCCACCGCTCGCTTTGTTGTACAGCGTACGGTACTCCGACGCGTCGAGGACGTCCTCGTCGTCCCGGAGTTCCTTCAGGCGGGCCCGCTGTGCGCGGATCCGCGCCTTCCAGTCGTCTTTCGTGTTCTGTCTCGCGCCGGACTTCCCTTTGCGGGTCCCGGCTCCGGTCTGGTGGCCGTACGAGCGCTTCTCGGCGCGCTCGCGGGCACGACCGCGGGAGTTCGTCTTCGCGTCCTTCGCTTGGATCGTTCCCTGATCGATGAGCTCGCGAACGTCCTCGCGAGTGATCGCGTCGGCGATCTCCTCCTGTGCGTCGGGGTCGAGCCAGACGCGGCCCTTCCCGACGTCGAGTTCGTCGGCGGCCAGCCGCTTTTGGGCTTTCAGATCACTCATCGTCGACCTCCACTTCCTCGTAGGTCGGGTTGAGCACGCGGATCTCCTGCTCTTCGGCCTCGTCTTCGATCAGTTCGCGCTTGCGCGCGCCGACCTTCGAGGCGATTCGGACCGCCTGCGTGTCTCCGTCGACGCCCTCGAGGTCGTCCGTGTTGTGCACACGGACCTCCTCGAAGCCGCTCGGATGCAGGTCACGCGACGCCCTCGGCGAGCGGAAGCCCGCCTGTACGACGTCGCCTTTCCCTTTCATCCGGCGTCGCTGCTTGGAGAGCCCGCCACGCGGCTTGCGCCACGAGGTGGGGATGCGCTTTTTCTTGTGGTAGTCCTGCCGGTTGAACTGCGGTTTCCCCTCGCGGTGCTTCTGTGCGAGCGCGCGAGCGGTCTCCTCGTCCAGTTCCGGCGTCTTGTCGGCGTGACCGCGGGGGCGAAGCTCCGTCTCGACGTCCTCGTCGTCGGCCTCCTCCTCGTCGGCCTCCTCCTCGTCCGTCTCGTCTTCGATCTCCGCGTCCGCCTCCTCGTCGACTTCCAGACCGCCGACGTCGGCTTTGATACGCGCAGCGAGCGCGTTTCCGACGCCGTCGACCTCGGAGAGCTCCGACTGGGAGGCGGCCTTCACGTCCTCGACCGTCTCGTAGCCGGCCTCGCGAAGGGCGTCCGCCTTCGAGGGACCGACACCGCTGATGTCTTCGAGTTCTTCGGCCATGCGTTAGGCACCTCCGGTGGGCTTCTCGACGATGTACACGCCGTCTTGGAAGACGCGCGTGTCCTTGTCGGTCACCTTCGTCAGCTGTTCGATGTCGGCGGCGGTCTGCCCGACGGCCTCCTTATCGGAGCCCGTCAGCGTCACCGTCTCGCCGTCGACCTGTACCTCAGTGTCTCCCCGGATCGGGGTGCGGCGAGCCGCGCGCTCCCCGAGGAAGTTCTCGATGACGACCTCGTCACCCTCCACGTTGACCTGCATCGGGAAGTGGGCGTAGTACACTTCCATCGTGTACTCCCATCCCTCGGTCACACCGTGGATCATGTTGGCAACGTGGCTCTCGAACGTTCCGACCGTCGCGTTCGTCTTCGCGTCCTCCGCTTCGGACTCGATGACGACCGCGTCGTCCTCGACGGTAACCGTCACGTCGGGGTACCAGAGGCGTCGCGTGACGCTCCCGTTGGACCCTTCGACGGTGAGGTCGAGGTGGTCGATCTCGGCGGAGACGTCGTCCGGGATATCGATTGCTACTCTGTTCATTGTTAGTAGACGTATGCGATCACTTGGCCACCGATACCCTCCTCTCGGGCCTCGTAGTGGCTCATGACGCCGTGGCTCGTCGTGACGATGAGCGTCCCGTAGTCTCGGGCGGGGAGGAACCGCTTCTCCCACTTCTCGAACTCGTCCGCACCCGCCGAGTAGCGGGGCTTGACTGCGCCACATTCGTTGATCGCGCCTTTCAGTTCAACCTCGAATCTCCCGGCTTTCCCGTCGTCGACGAACTCGAAGCCGTCGACGTACCCGCGGTCGTAAAAGACCTCGAGAACGGAGCCGATGATGTTTGAGGCGGGCTCTACCGTAAACGACAGGTGGCCAACGCTCTCGGCATTGTCCATGCCTGCGAGCGCGTTGGCGAAGGGGTCGTTTCCTGCCATGATTAGCTGTACTTTTCGAATCCCATGTCTCGAGCGACCTCGCGGAAACACTGTCTGCAGAGGTTGATGTCGTACTTTCCGACGAGCCCCTGCTTGCGCTCGCAGCGCCGACACTCGTGCTGCTGGCCGGTGCGTTTCGCGGCGTGTTCGCCCGTCTCTTCGTTTGCTTCGCTCATTCCGTTACCTCCACGTCGAAGTTCGCTTCGAGGAACGCGATCGCGTCCTCGGCCGTCATCCGGTGATTCGACGGGATCGATCGGGTCGCCTTGTCGCGTTTGGCGACGCGGTAGCCCGGTCGGACGATCGTCGTCGTCACGTCGAGTCCGTAAATGCCGATGTTCGGGTTGTACTCCTGGCTCGGGAAGTCGGTGTGGTCGTCGACGCCGAAGCTCAGGTTGCCGGTGTCGTCGAACTGCCGCTCGGAGATATCGACCAGCTCCAGTGCGGTGTCGAGGAACTCGTGGGCGTCCTCGCCGCGGATCGTCACCTTCACGCCGATCGGGTCGCCCTTGCGGATCCCGAACTCGGCGATGGTGTTTTTCGCGGTCGTCCGAACGGACTGCTGTTCGGTGATCGCCTCGATGATGTCCTCGGCGTCGGCGAGCGGCTCACCGCCCTGCCCGACGCCCATGTGGACGACGACCTTCTCGAGAAACGCCTCTCGCATCTCGTGGGTCGCGCTCTCGGTTTCACTCATCCGAATCACCCGTCTCGTCGGTCGCCGCGGAGTCGTCCTCCTCGGCGGCCACGTCGTCGTCGACGAAGTTCTCGTCGATGACGACGACGTACTCCTCGACGGTCTCGTAGCCGTCGTCGTCGTCGACGACGGTGACGCTGTTCGATCCGGAGCCGAGCGTGACGTCGATCTCGTCGATCTCGCCGATTCGACCGGCGTGCTGGCCGGCGACGGCGGTGACCAGTGCGCCCTCTCCGTACTCGAAGTGGGCGACGATCTCCTTGGATTCGGTGTCGATGACGACCGAGTCCTTGGTGTCGTAGTCCGCGTCGTCGTCGACGCGGACGTTCGTTCCGTCGTGAAGCGTCAACTGGACGTCTCCGCCGGGAACGACGGACTTGTTCGTGACCTTGCCGAGTCGCCCGTCCGCGTCCGCCTCGTCGATGGGGGTCAGCGCGAGCCGACCACCCTCGTCGGGGAACACGCGGAAGTGCTCTCCGCGTGCCGGGAACGCCAGGATGTCGAACATCCCGATCGGACGCTGCTCGTCCGAGACGGCGTCGCCGTTCACGAGGATCGAGTCGTGGTTCAGCGCGTAGCGCGCCTCCTTCGTCGAGTCGACGTAGCCGAGCACGTCCCGCAGCAGGATGACGAGCGGTACGCCCGCCTCGCCGTGCGGGCCCGCGCCCGCCTTCACCGTGAACGTGTTCGTCTTTCGCTCGACCGGCCAGGAGTTCGGTACTGCCAGTCGTTTCTGATGTCGCGTCATTCGTTGTCCTCCTGGAGCCGCGCCTGGCGGCGCTCGTCTTCGAGGTCCAGATCGGTCACGCGGACGTTGCTCGCCGGGATCGGATGGGGAACCTCCTCCCCGTCCGCCTTCTCGACGGTGACGTCCTCGACCGTGATCCGCTTCGAGGAGAGATCCACGGTGACGACCTCGGCTTCCGTGCCGGCGTCGTCGCCGCGAAGCACCTCGACGGTATCGCCCGCGTTGACGCGGACGTTCCGCTGGCCGTACTCCTCGCGAAGCTCCTCCGTGAGGGTGGCTCGGACCTGATTTTGCCGCTCGTGGAGCGGCGCGGTCTCCGACTGCTTTCGTTGTTTGCGTGGCTGTTTCGTCATGGTTAGACGATCATCGTTGCCGTGGAAGCGATGCTCCCGTATCGTTCGGCGACCTCGCGGGCGACGGGGCCTTTGATCTCCGTGCCCCGCGGCTCATCGAGGTCGTCGATGATCACGGCCGCGTTGTCCTCGAACCGGACACGCGTGCCGTCCGGACGGCGGATCGACTTGCGCTGGCGGACGACGACCGCCTCCAGCACCTGCCGCCGCATCTCCGGAGTCCCTTTCGTGACCGAGACGGTCACCTTGTCGCCGATACCTGCCTTCGGGTGGCGGTTCTTCGTGCCGGAGTAGCCGGCCACGGAGATCACCTTCAGCTCGCGCGCGCCGGTGTTGTCGGCGCACGTGATGAGCGAGCCCTTCGAGAGGCCCTGCGTGACGTCGGCTTTGAGCGCCTCCATCACTGATCACCCGAGAGGTTCTCGACGACGACGTGGGACTTCGTCTTCGAGAGCGGTCGCGTTTCGGCTATCTTCACTTCGTCACCTTCTTCGAGCGAGTCGAGCACGCCCGGCACGTGTGCCGGGATGCGCGAACGACGCTTCATGTACCGATCGTATTTCGGTACGAACACGTCGTATTCCCGCTCGACGATGACGGTCTTTTCCATATCCGTCGACACGACCGTGCCCTCTCGGACCTGGCCGCGGACGGAGAGCTGCCCGAAGAACGGGCATTTCTCGTAGTCGTAATCCTCCGGGTTGTCTGGCTCCGGAGGCGTGGGTACGTCGATTCCTATCGCCATTGTGTGACACCTCGTTCGGTGCGTTCGGCGGGTCGATGCCGCAACCGCGTGCCATCCACCGTTACGTAGACCACGTCTTTGCACTCGCCGCGCCGGCTCGCCGGATCCGCGTCGTCACCGTCGACGACGCTCGTGGACCCGGACGGGCCGGACTGACGGGGGCGGACCCCCGTAGTATCCGACCCGAGTTGGGACGTGGACCCCGACGACTGGCAGTCGTCGGCGGCTTCATCTGTGCGTGCGGTTACGGTATCGACGACCGCGAACTCGAACGTCGTGCCCGACTTGGGCACGCGTTTGTCCCCCGAGCCCGTTCGCACCACGAGGGTGTGAGCGGTCTCACGCAGCACGCGACCGGCGATGCCCACATGGGCGTCGCTGTCGGCGTCGACCACCCGAACCGGGAGGCCGATGAGTTCGTGTCGCGTGATCGTTTCGGGGGTTATCATCGTTATTCGTCGTCGAAGTCGCCTTCTTCCTGCTGGATCGTCTTGATCCGCGCGATCGTCTTCTTCAGTTCGTTCACTCGGCCGGGACTCTCCGGCATTCCGCCGGCGGCCTGCTGGGCCTTCGTGTTGAGCAGCTCGGTTTCGAGCTCCTCGAGTTCGACCTCCCGCTCGGCGGCCGTCATGTCCCGGATCTCTTCGGTGTAGAGGATCGCCATGTGTTATTCCTCCGTCTCCTCGTCGGCCGCTTCCATCTCCGCCACGAGGTCGGCGGCTTCCGATTCGATCTCCTCGTCGAGGTCGTCGAGGTCGTCGACGTCGTCGTCGACGTCGCCCGTCTCGACGGGCTCCTCGGCCGCGACGTCCGTCGCGTCCTCCGCGGTCGTCTGAGTCTCCTCGACGACCTCCTCGACGATGTCCTCGTCGATGACGTCGGCGGGGTCCTCGTCGGGGACCTCGACGTCGTCGTCGGCTTCAGGGACCGCCTCGGGCTCCTCCTCGAGCAGGGCCTCGACGCCGTCGTCGTCGCCCTCGAGCGCCTGTTCGACCTCGGGGACCTCGGCGTCCTCGCGGACGTCGAAGTCGTCCGGAAGCTTCGCTCCCGGCGGGATGATCTTGACGTTGACGCCGATCGTCCCGAGCTTCATCACGGCGACGCCCTTGCCGTGGTCGACGACCTCCTGGGCGGGTTCGCCGTTGTGTTTGATGTAGCCGCGGTTGAACTTCTCCACGCGCGAACGGGCACCGGTGACCTTCCCCGAGAGGACGATCTCCGCGCCGAGCGCGCCGGACTCCATGATCCGGTCGATCGTGGTGTGGCCCGCCTTCCGGAAGTACCAGCCGCGCTCGAGAGCGTTCGCGAGACGGTCCGCGACGATCTGGGCGTTCAGGTCGGGTTCGTCGACCTCCTGAACGTCGATCTGCGGGTCGTCCATGTCGAATCGCTCCTCGAGTTCGGTGGTGATCTTTCGGATGTTCTTTCCGCCCTTGCCGATGACCATTCCGGGCTTTTCGGCCTTCAACACGATCTGCGTGCCCATCGGCGTCTTGGCGACGTCCATGCCGCCGTAGCCGGCACGACCGAGTTCGTCCGCGAAGAACTCGTTGATCTGCGACCGGCGAAGTCCGTCCTCGATGAATTGGTGTTCGTCAGCCATTATTCGTCAGCCTCCGGGTCCTCGATGATCAGTTCGACGTCGGCGAGCGTGGTGTTCCACTGGGTCGCACCCGCAGCGCGCGGGTTCCGACCGGGTCGTTCGCCGACCTTGTGCGGGGCGACGTGTTTGATGACCATCTCGTCGCCGTCGAACCCCTGTTCGATCGCGTTGTTCTTGACGTTCTCTAGGAGCTTGAGGAAGTCCTTCGCCGCCTTCTCCGGGTATCGGCCGGCGTCCCAGCCGTCGATGTCCGAGCGGTGGCCCGCGCCGGCGTTGTGCTGGCGCATCGGAACCGACCGCTCCTCGTCGATGACGGCCTGGAGGAACTCCTCGGCGTCGGCGACGGTCTCGCCTTTGATCTCTCGGGAGATCTCCTTGCTGTCCTTCACGCTGATGGGCCGCTCGCGGAGCATCCCTCTGGCGGTGGTCTCCGGGTCGGCCTCGACGCTGTAGTTGATTCCCATGGGTTACTTGAGGGGCACGAACTTCGAGGACCGGGTCGCGCCGATGCCGGCCTGACCGTGTTCGACGGTGCTTCGAGTCAGGTGGAACTCGCCGAGGTAATGTCCGATCATCTCGGGGTCGACCTGCACGCGCTCGAAGCTGTGTCCGTTGTACACGGAGAAGGTGATACCGACGAACTCCGGAAGGATCGGCATGTCGCGCAGATGCGTCCGGATCGGGTCGTCGGCCGTCTCCTCTTTGTCGCGGCTCCGGGCCTTCTCGAGCAGCTTTCGCTGTTCGACGCCCAGTCCGCGTTCGATGGTTCGCCGCTGGCGTGCGGGGAGCAGCTCCGCGACCTCCTCTACGTCCATTTCCTGCAACTCGTCGAGCGAGTGACCGCGGTAGGCGAACTCCTTGCCCTCGCGGCCGGTGCGGTATTCGGAACTCATTTGTTTCCACCTCGTCCGGTTCGCTTGGATGCGATGTCACCGACCTTCCGTCCCGGCGGGGCGTCCCGCGAGACCGACTTCGGCTTGCCGGGGTGCTGCCGGCCGCCGCCACCGAACGGGTGGTCGACGGCGTTCATGGCGACACCGCGGACGCGCGGGTACTTCGTGCCGCGCGATTTCATCTTGTGATGTTTGTTGCCGGCCTTGACGAACGGCTTCTCCGTCCGCCCGCCGCCGGCGACCACGCCGATCGTGGCGCGGCACTGCGGGTCGAGTCGCTTCACTTCGCCGCTGGGCAACTGGACGACCGCGACGTCGCGGTCGTGGGTGAGAAGCGTCGCCGAGACGCCCGACGCGCGAGCGAACTTCCCACCGTCGCCCCGGTTGCTCTCGACGTTGCAGACGGGGACTCCTTCCGGAATCTCCGCGAGCGGCATCGTGTTGCCGGGTTTGATCTCCGCCGACACGCCGACCTGGATCGTCTCGCCCACGCGCACGCCCTCCGGCGCGAGCACGAGCCGACGGTCGCCGTCCTCGAACTCGACGTCCGCGAGCGGGGCCGAGCGAGCGGGGTCGTGTTCGATCCCGACGATCTCGCCCTCGATCGTGTCCGTGTCTTCGAGCGTTCGATGCGACAGTTCCGCCTTATAGCGGTGCGAGGGGGCCCGGAACGTCGAGCCGCCGCGTCCACGCCGCTGTCCTTGAATTCGTCGTCCCATTGTCAGAACACCCCGATCCGGGAGGCGATCTCCGTCGCGTCGTCGTCCTCGGAGAGGGTGACCGTGGCCTTCTTCGTGCCCTTGGGGGTCACCTGCGTGTTCACGTCGACGATCGTGACGTCGTACCGAGTCTCGATCTCCTCGCGGATATCGGGTTTCGCGGCGTCGATGTCGACGATGAACAGCAGCTTGTTCTTGAAGTCCATCTCGTTCATCGCCTGCTCGGTCACGAGCGGGTGTTCGATGAGCGAGCTCATCGGTCGGCCACCTCCTCGATCGCCGATTCGGTCCACAGCGTGAGCCGGCCTGGATGCGCGCCCGGCGCGAGGTCCTCCGCGTTGACCTCGCTCGCGGTCGCGACGTCGACGCCCGCGAGGTTGCGGGCGGCGCGGGACGGCTCCTCGCTGGTGACGACGAGCACGGACTTCGGTTGGCTGTACTTACGACCGCGGGTCTTCCCGCGGCCGGACCGGACCGAACGACCCTCCTCAGCGCGCTCGATGTCGTCGGCGACGCCGACCGCCTCGAGGAACGCGAGCGCGTCCTGGGTCTTCACGACCTCCTCGAACTCGTCGGAGACGACGAGCGGGAGTTCGACGTCGTCGTCGAACGCGTGACCGCGCTCGGCGACGACGTCGGGGTCGGCGGTCGCCGCGATCGCCGACCGGATCGCCAACTGGCGCTCCTTGTCGTTCAGCTTCTTCGTCTGGTCTTTCTCTGCTTTCGGCGGGTGCGCTCGACGCCCGGAGACCGCGTGCGGGACGCGGCGGGCGACGTTCTCCGATCGCGGGACGTGTGCGAGCCCGCGTCCGGATCCGAACGACTCCGCGGGGGTTCGAAGCCCGGCGAACTCGTCGGCACCGTACGCCTGTTTTCGGTTGGCCTGTGCGGCGGAGACCGCCCGACCGATGAGGTCCGGTCGGAACGCCGTCTCGAAGACGTCCGGCAGCTCGATGCTGCCTTCGTCCCCGCCGTCCAGGTCGTGTACTGTTGCGTTCATGAGTTATCCCTGGTTGGATGCGGTGGATACGTACCGAACCTCGGGATCGAGGCGCGGCTGGTCGTTCGGCCGAATGGCCGGGCGGAAGCGAAGCAGGCGCTGGCTCGGTCCGGGCAGCGAGCCCTTGACGAGCGCGTAGTCGCCGTCGACCTCGCCGTGGTTGACGAAGCCGCCGTCGACGCTGGCGTCGTCGCCGTCGCCGAAGTCGATGAGGCGCTTGTTGAGCTCGGTGCGCTGGTGGTAGCCGGTCTGCCCCTGCTGGGGAACGGTGGAGCGGACGCGGGAGGGGTTCCACGGACCGAGGTTCCCGATCCGACGCCGCCATCCCTGACGGGCGTGTTTCCCCTTCCGCTTTTGAACGCCCCAGCGTTTGACGGGACCCTGCGTCCCTTTCCCCTTCGTGACGCCGGAGACGTCGGTGTACTGGCCGGCGCGGAAGACGTCGCCGAACTCGTGGGCACCGCCCTCCTTGACGAGGTCGAGCGCGAAGTCGGCACGCTCCTCGATGGAACCGCCGCCGACGCGCGTCTCCATGACGTCGGGCTTCTTCTTGGGAACGTTCGCGAGCTCCGAGGGTGCCGTGTGGGTGATGACGCGAACGTCATCGACGGCGCGGTCCGCGAGCAGCTCCTCGAGCTCCTCGACGTCCGCCTCGAAGGTGTTCTCCGCCGGCAGGTCGAGGGTGCGGTCGAGCTCCTCGTGGAACTCGGTCCCCCAGACCTCTGCAACCGGCTTCTGTCCGTACGGCGTCTGCTCGTAGGCGCGTAGGGCGACCGCGTACATCGGCGGCGTCTCCACCACCGTCACGGGGACGGACTCTTCCATCCCCTCACGCGGCGAGTTGGCCTCGTCGTTGACCATGACGACGTGGGTCATTCCGGCTTTGTAGCCGGCGAACCCCTGCAGTGCGGGGGCTCCGTCGTCGTCTGGCCACGATCGGATACGCGGCACCTCGCTCTCTGCGCGGGTGCGCGGGCCGTAGCCCAGCGAGCCTTTTCGTGGTCGGCTTGGTTGTGGCATGTGTTTACTCCGTGAGTGTGAGCGAGCCGAGGGTCGCGAACAGAGCCTCCTCCGTTCGGACTACCTCGCTGCCCTGTGCCGGGATCGTGTTCAGCCAGAGGTCGAACCCCGGATCGGGTTCGACTGGACGGCCGTCGGCGACGGCAGCCCGGAGTTCCTCGGGTGTACACCCAAGCATGTCCGGAAGTCCTCGACCGGGCGCACCGAAGGCGACGGTGTAGCCGCCTGCCTCCCGTGCGTCCGCGACGATCTCGCCGAGCCGCGGGACGGAGAGCGGTTCTCCGTGCCGCGACGTCGCGATGGCGAGTCCGTCGTCGTCGAGCGCTTCCGCGAGGTCCGCGCCCACGACCTGGAACCCCTCCTCGGGCTTCCCGGTGATGCGGGCGCGGACCGGTTCTCTCGAAGAGACCCTGATGGTGACGCGCTCCCCCTGCTCGACCTCCATCTCGGAGGGGACGAGCAGGGAGATCGGGTGTTCCCCCAGCGGGGAATTGACCCGAACGCGGCCTTCAGGTCCGACCTCGGTCACGAGTCCCTGTGTTTTCGACTCCTCCCCGTCTGGGGACGAGCCGGTCCGCCACGGAACGCGGAGCGGGGGAAGTATCCCGACGTACTGGAGCTCGTCGCGTTCGCCCCAGAGGTCCTTTCGGAGCTCCGGCGGCGTCGCGGCGTAGCCCAGCACGGCGTGGACGAACTCCCCACCCCATCGGTTCTCGGCTTCCCGATCGGGGAAGACGACGAGCCGGCGCGCCCGGAAGACCGCCGCCGCGCGGGCGACGTAGCCGAGTTTGCGAGTTGCCTCGCGTTTGTCCTCGGCTTCCCGGACGAGCGAGGACGGCACACATATCGTGAGTCCGTCCTCTGCATCCATCGTGGCGAGACTGTACCCGGAATTCCGGGGGAGCACCTAAAAGGGTAGCGGTCCCGATTTCGGGGTGTGTAGCGTTCACACGCGACCAGACGCCCGTTTTCGCGATGCGATCCCTGTCATCGATCGATGTGGACCGGTCGGCGGCCAACCGGGACGCGATTCGGTCGGCGGATTCGATGTGGGAACGTGACCCGAACCCGCCGACGTTCGGAACGCTTATGTCTCCATCCCGGATTACGTTTACACGCGAAGCACGCACCGGTAGTGTAGTGGTATCACGCAACCTTGCCATGGTTGCAACCCGAGTTCAAATCTCGGCCGGTGCACTCCCTTTGGTCGGTTTCCGGCCTGCTTCCCGTTCGCTCCGCTCACGGGAATCTCGGCCGGTGCATTTCTCGAACGAAGTGAGAGAAATCATCGAGTGATTTTGGCTCTGTTGAAATCCTCTGTATTTGATACACCTGGTTCCGATCGCGGTCAGTACGGACACAGCGGCGATTGAGAGCGGGAGTGGGCGTACCAGATCGGTGGCGCGGGTGTTTATATGTGGAACTGGGGTGTTGCTGCCGGGCGTTTATAAGCAACCTCGGTCGTATCGACGATGAACGCCTGCAAAGCCCCAGCCGCTCGCTTATAAGCGGTCTTACTCGGATCGGCGGTGAACACCTGCAAAGCCCCAGCCGCGACGACTCGCGCGCCTTGCTGCGCGCCGCCCCTCTCCACACAGCCCGGTGCGGTGCTTGCTGCGGCGGACTTCGCCCTCGCGGCTGCCCCTTTGAGTCCCACCCCGCACGGCACCGCAGCCGCACAGCACCCGCACCTCACGCCTCCCCAGCCTCGTCAGGGGCGGTCGCCGGAACCGCTCGGCGACCGCTCCTGACTCCCTCGCACGCGCTCCTCGCGCCCGTTGGGCGCTCGGAGGCGCGCGCCGCCGCATGCGTTTTTTATAAGTAGCCATCGCCGTCGCTCACGGTCGTTTAAATGCCGCATCGCGACCACCGATCTGATTCACGTACTCCCGCTATCGATCACGAAGTACCCTTCAGCGACCGACTGTGTCATGTTTTATTCTGTCTGAGGGATAGGATTTCAACGGAGCCACTGATTTGAATCAGAGAGCGAGCGGAGCGAGCGACCGTGGTTCAAATCTCGGCCGATGCACTCCCTGCGGTCGGTTCCGGCCTGTTTCCCGTTCGCTCCGCTCACGGGAATCTCGGCCGATGCACTTCCGACCGACCTCGCCGGGGTTCGGACGTCTCTCGGTCGAATAACCGACACAAAAGGACCGAACGCCGACGCGTTCACCGTGACGGGTGGTCGATCGGTCGCCTAAGCCAGTCGTCGAAGTCCACGTCACCGGCTATCGAGTCGCCCTTCCCGACGACGCGTCCCGCGGGATTCGTCCGGCCGTCGGAGCCGCCCGGCCCGCTCGCGTGTCCCCACCAGTTCCCGGCCGCGTCGAGTTCGTCGTTCGACTCGGCGTTCAGGACGCCGATTTCGTTGCTCTCGATGTCGTTGTTTCGGATGGAGATCCCGTCGATGCCCTCGACTTCACCGAACGCGTCGTCGACGTGGACCCCGATGCCGTTGTCCCGGATCCGATTCCCCTCGAAGGAGGCGTCGAACGGTCCGGCGTACTGCACGACCACTCCGGCCACCTGCTCGTTCTCGAACGTCGATCCGGTCACGCTGGTCCCGAGGAGACTCTCTCCAGACGGTGCCCACAGGGCGAGGCCGCCCCAGCCGTTCGATCCGGTACGTGCGTTCTCGATGGTGGCACCCTCCAGGTCTCTGAGTGCGATCCCCATGCCGCCGTCGTTGTTCCGGGAGACGACGTCGGTCAGCGTCGGATCGTCCGTCTTGTTCAGATCGATCCCGGTTCGTCCGTTGTTCGTCGCGTGAACGTCTCGAAGGGAGAGATCGCTGGCGAACTGGAGCTTGAGTCCGTATCCACCGGCACCATCGAGCGTGAACCCCTCGAGTGTGACGCCGTCTCCCTCGACCGTTATCCCCCTCCCGCCGGATTGACTCTCGATGGTCGTCTCCCCGCTCCCGACACCGCGGAGCGTGAGGTCATCCTGTCCGATGACGAGCGCCGGCTCCGAGAAGCTCCCGGACGCGACGGCGACCGTATCCCCGGAATCGGCGGCGGCGAGCCCGTCCGCAACGGTCGGTTCGTCTCCCGGGACCTCGATCGTTGTCTGGGCCGCTGACGTACCCGCGAGTACGCTCCCCGCCATCACGGATCCACCGATCGTTTTCAACACTGTACGTCGCCCGTGTCTACCGTCAGTCCCGTTCATGGGTTTCAGTACCCCCTCAGAGGCGCGCGGTGCGTACTCCATCGAGGTACATTGTTATACGGGACACACGTGAACCGGACCGGAGGTAGGCCGATCCACGACCGGACACCCTGTTTGCTAATCGTTGCCAAACACCGCTCGACGCGATCGGACTCCCGGCTCGACTTCCGGCCGGTAGGATCGGTGTGTTCCGGATCGAGAGCCGTTCGACCTGCTGAACCGTCCCCGACTCACAAACCGATCATCGATCGGATCGTCTTCGCGTAGAGCCCTGGTGCCTTCCGGCGGGAGCCGTCGAGCGCGCGCTCGACCGTACGGGCGGCGTCGTCGAGGACGCCCACCCCGTGACCGACGAGGACGCGCTCCGGGTTCAGCCCGGAGAGCGTCTCGCGCGGCGGAGTGAGTCGGAGCATCGGGTGAACGCCGAGCCGCTCGCGGTCGCCGCGGAAGTAGGCGGCGGAGCCGAGCGACTCGGGGACGACGAGGGTCTCCCCGTCGTACAGTCCGACCTCCTGCCACGGCGGGATCGCGGAGTTCCGGATCCGGATCGCCTCGAAGCCGGTGTCGGCCAGTCGGCGGCCGAACCGCTCGACCGGCGCGTCCAGCTCCTCGGCGACCCCGGACATCCAGTCGGGGACGTGGACGGCGACGTCGTGACGGGTCGCGATCGCGGCGCAGTCGCGTTTGTGCCGGTCGAGCGCGCAGACGACCCCGGCAACCTCGCCGAACTCGGCCAGCAGGTCGTCGACGCCGGGCGCGTCGACCGGATCGATCACCCACACCTCGTCCGTCTCCCCCTCCTCGTCGTGCACCGCGAGCGCGTGGCTCGCACGCTCCATCGCCTCCTCCGGGTACGCGATCCAGCCGACGCCGCGCTCGAACCGATCGATCTCGTGGAGGTCCGCCTCGCCGGAACCGTTCATGGCCATGGAATCAGTTCGGGCGGGAACCATTTGAACCCCGGTCAGTCGTACCGTCCGTGACCACCGAACGCCCCCGCGACCGCTACCGATCCAGGCGGTTCGTGTCGATCCCTGTTCCGGGCGGCGTAACGACGAGGAATCCGCGGAAGTGCATCAGTTCGCCGCCCATGTCCTTGATCTCGCGGGCGAACCCCGCGGCGAGTTCGTTGAGGTCGCCGTCGATCGATAACACCAGCGTGTTGCCGTAGTCGACGCTTCGTACCCACTCGTCGGGGTCCGTCGTCCCGTCGAGGACGCCGAGGACGACGTCACCCCCTGCGGCGAACGTCTCGTCCATCCGGTCTTCGGCGTCCCGAAGATCGAGGTCCCAATCGCTCATACCCGGAGCGTCATCCCACGCCGCCAAAAGCGTTCGGTACCGCCGAGTCCCGTCGATCCGCGCCGGTGCCCGAAACACTATCTCCGATGCCGCCGTATCTCCGGCCGAAATGCCGGAATGTCGGAACTGCAGTTCGTTCGTGACGGAACGGTACGTGCGAGTGTTCGCCCCGCCGGGCTACGACGACGTCCGCGTCTGTCCGAGCTGCGAGGACATGGTCCGCGACGGTGCCGGCGTGCGCGAGGCTCGCTCGAAACGCGTCTAACCGATCGTCGCTCGATTGTACTCCGTCGGCTCTCGATTCTCGGATCCGTTAAGTGTGCCCCGACCCCACCGTCTCCCATGGAACGAACGCGACGAGCGGTGCTCGCCGGGCTGAGTGCCGCCGGCGTCGTCGGTGCGGCCGGCTGTCTCGGCGGCGACGACCCCGACACGCCCGAGTACGACTGTGACGCCGACCCGGCATCGCCCGACCTCGACTACAGGCCCGTCATCGGCGATCCGGATTCGGACGTCGTCGTTCGGGCGTTCGAGGACTTCACCTGCGGGGCGTGTGCCAACTACAAGCTCGACGAGTTCCCGGCGATCCGCGAGGCACACATCGACACCGGCGAGATCCGGTACGAGCACTGGGACTTCCCGATCCCCGTCGACGAGGACTGGGCGGTCCCCGTCGCGAGCGCGGCCCGCGGCGTCGGTGCCAGAGCGGGCGACGAGGCCTTCTTCGCGTTCGCGTCGGCGGTGTACGAGTTCCACGGGAGCTACAGCCTCGACGCGATCGGATCCGCGGCCGAGGAGGCCGGTTCGGACCCGTGTGCCGCGATCGCGGACGCGGAGGCCGAATCGTACGAGGCCACCCTCATGAGCGATCGCGGCGAGGGAGCGGACCTGGACCTCCAGGCGACGCCGACGGTGTACGTGAACGGCGACTCCGTCGACCCGACCGCGGACGCCGTTTCGGACGCGATCGAGGCGGCGCGGTCGTAGACGGAGGATCCGAGGCGGCGCGATCGGAGCCCTGTCGTCGGAGCGGACGGAGCGGAGACGGAGCGCGGACCTTTTGAGGGATCACGTCCCGAGTTCATACGATGACACGGGATGACCGGCGGGATCGACGGCGGTTGGGAGCGGTCGTCCTCGCGGTACTGGTCTCGCAGGTCCTTCTGTACCCGGGCGTTCCCGGTCTGGTCGTCGCGCTCGGTGCGCCGGCGGGAATCGACGCCGGGATGTGGTTTCTCGTCGCCGAGTTCGCCGCGTTCGTCGCCTTCGCGGTCGTCTGGGGAGCCGCCAGCGACGCGCTCGGCCGACGGGTCCCCCTCGTGGTGATCGGCGCGGTCGGCGGGGCCTGCTCGTACCTCGTGCTCGCCGCGGTCCCCGCGCTCGGCGGCGGGTTCGAGGCCGCTCTCGCCGTCCGCGTCGTCGGCGGCGCGTTCACGATCGGCGCGTTCTCGCTCGGGATCACGCTACTGATGGACCTCGGCGGCGGGAACGGACGAAACATGGGCGCGGCGGGAGTCGCCATCGGTCTCGGAGCCGCGGTCGGGTCGACGGTCGGCGGCGTCCTCGCCGATCTGGACCCGTTCTATCCCGTTTATGCGGGGGCGATCGTGTTGGGGTCGGCCGGACTGCTCGCGCTCGGCGTCGACGAGCGACTCGCCTCCCGTTCCGACGAGGACGCGACGTCGTCCGAGTCCCACGCGAGCGAAGACGTCGGGGTCCGTGCAGTGCTCGCTCGGATCCGATCGACGCCGACGCTGCTCGTCCCGTTCGCGTTCGGGTTCGTGGACCGATTGACGGCCGGGTTTCTGTCGCTGGTCGGCGTGTACTACTTTCAAGACCCCGCGACGTTCGGGCTCTCGGCGGCGGGTGCCGGAGCGACGCTCGGGCTGTTTTTCGTGCCGTTTGCCGTGCTACAGGCCCCGCTCGGTGCGCTTTCGGACCGGATCGGACGGTTCTACCCGATCGTGCTCGGCTCGGTCGCGTACGGCGTGGTCATCGCCGGCGTCGGCGTCGCACCGGTGTATCCGGTCGCGGCCGCGTTGATGGTTCTCGTCGGCGTATGCGGCGCGCTGATCGCACCGGCGACGATGGCGCTCGTCACGGACCTCGTCGACCGCGAGGCGCGGGGTGCCGCCATGGGGCTGTTCAACGTGTTTGGCTCGCTCGGCTTTCTCACCGGCTTCCTCGTCGGCGGCGCGACGACCGGGACGCTCGGCTACCGACCCGCGTTCCTCGCCGTCGGAGGGATGGAACTCGTGATCGCGATGCTCCTGTTGCCGGTCGTGTACCGGATCGCGCCGCGCGTCGAGTCGATGAAACGGTTCGACGCCGAGCGGTCGTGAGTCGTGCCGTCAATCGGATGATCGGCCCGCTCGGGCGCAACGCTTGAGTCGCTGGCACACACAGCGGTACCCATGCGATTCGATCGCTCCGGCGGCGTGTTCTGTCACGTCACCTCGCTGCCGGGCCCACACGGGATCGGCGACCTCGGGAACGGCGCACGCGAGTTCCTCTCGTTCCTCGGTGACGCCGACGTCGACCTCTGGCAGATCTGTCCGATCGGACCGACCATCGGGGCCGCCGGCGACTCCCCGTACCAGTCACCGTCGGCGTTCGCCGGCAACCCGCTCCTGATCAGTCTCGATCGGCTCGTCGCGGAGGACGCGCTCCGCGAGGAAGAGCTCGAACCGGTCCCCGACTTCCCCGAGGACCGCGTCGACTACGAGCGCGTTCGGGAGTACAAGCTCCCGCTGCTCCGGACCGCGTTCGAGCGGTTCGACGAGCACGCGACTGCGGACGCGCGAGCGGACCTCGACGCGTTCCGCGAGCGGGAGCCGTGGCTCGCCGACTACGCGCTGTTCCGCGCACTCTCGGCGGCGCGTCCCGAGGACGTCTGGACGGAGTGGCCCGACTCGCTTCGGACCCGGGAGGCGGACGCCCTCGCCGCGGCGCGAGCGGAGCACGCCGAGGAGATCCGATACCACGAGTTCGTCCAGTGGACGTTCGACCGGCAGTGGCGGGACCTCCGGTCTGCCGCCGCCGACAACGACGTGTCGATCGTCGGCGACGTCCCCATCTACGTCGCGCTCGACTCCGCGGACGTGTGGGCGAGCCCGGAGGTGTTCCGGCTGGACGCCGACAACCGTCCGACGGCGGTCGCGGGCGTTCCGCCGAACCCCGGCGACGACGGACAGCGATGGGGGAACCCCCTGTACGACTGGGAGAGCCTCGCCGAGCGCGACTACGACTGGTGGCTCGCGCGGTTCCGCCGGCTGTTCGATCTCGCTGACGTCGCGCGGCTCGATCACTTCCTCGGGTTCGTGCGCTACTGGGCGATCCCGGCCGACGTCGACGACCCCGGCGCGGGCGAGTGGCGCGACGGCCCCGGGCGAGAGCTGTTCGAAACCGTCGAGCGCGAGCTGGGCCGTGCGCCCTTCATCGCCGAGGATCTCGGCTTCGAGGACCGACGTATGGACGAGATCGCACGCGAGTTCGGCTTCCCCGGCATGCGCGTCCCGCAGTATGCCGACTGGTGTCAGGAGGGTAACGAATACCAGCCGATGCACTACCCGGAGTCGGTCGTCGGCTACACGTCGACACACGACACCGACACGTGGGTCGGCTACTACGCGACCCTCCCGGAGCGACAGCGCGACTGTCTCCGCTACAACCTGGGCGTCGACGACGAGGACGCGATCGAATGGGAGATCATCGACGCCGTCTGGAGCTCGGAGGCGATCATCGCGATGGCGACGGCACAGGACCTGCTCGGACTCGGTAGCGACGCCCGCCTGAACGAACCGGGAACGCTCGGCGGGAACTGGGAGTGGCGAGTCACTCGGGAGGCGCTCGAGTCGGACGTCGCCGACCGACTCCGGGAGCTGGGCGAGTTCCACGTTCGGTGACCCCTGCGGCCAGAACTGCCGCCCTTCGCGGATTCAAGTACTCCGAGACGGGAGGGGGAGTATGGTAGATCCGACCTCCGATCTCGGAGAGGACGTCGACGAGGAGTCCGCACCGCGGTGCGCGACCTGTGGGGAGCCAGTGTTAGGGACCGGCCATCGAACGGTCACGTGGATCGTCGGCGATCACGCCGAACACCGGCACTTCTGCGACCAGGAGTGCCGTGACGGCTGGGACGACGAACGACCGACCGGCAACTGACGATTCCGTCCGCGACCCGTCCGTCGGATCCGCGACCGCGTCCCGGGAGGCTTTTTCACCCCCGCGGTGGTAGCAGTACGCATGATATCACTCGACGAGGCCGTGACGGCCCGACTGGAGTCGCACGGCGAGCGGTTCGAGGTCCTGATCGACCCCGACGCCGCGCTCGCGATGAAACGCGGAGAGTTCGACGGCGACCTGTCGGACGTTATCGCCGCCGAAGACGTCTTCGAGAACGCCTCCCGCGGCGATCGCCCGGCCGAGGAGGACCTCGAAACCGTCTTCGGGACCACCGATCCGATGGAGATAATCCCGCGGGTCGTCACGGACGGCGAGATACAGATCACCGCCGAGCAGCGCGAGGAGATGCAGGCACAGAAACGCAGGAAGCTCATCACCACGATCACGCGGAACGCGGTCAACCCGCAGATGGACGACTCGCCGCACCCGCCCGAGCGCATCGAGCGCGCCTTAGAGGAGGCGGGGTTCCAGGTGGATCCGATGGAGCCGGTCGAGAACCAGATCGACGACGCGCTCGAGGCGCTCCGGCCCGTCATCCCGATCCGGTTCGAGGAGGTGACGATGGCGGTCCAGCTCCCCGCCGACTACGCCGGTCCGGGACAGGCGAAAGTGAGGGAGTTCGGCGATCTCGAACGGGAGGAGTGGCAAAACGACGGTTCGTGGGTCGGAGTGCTCACCTTCCCCGCCGGGCTCCAAAACGAACTGTACGACCTCGTCAACGAGGTTACCTCCGGAGAGGGAAACGTTCGCGTGATCAAGGACAAAGACGAGTTGAGTACGCGGTAGCCGCGCCAACAGCGCGACGGACGCCTCGTCGAACACCGATTGACTCGCTTCGCTCGGCTCTCGAGGTCGATCCGTCTCAAGCCGGATCGAACAGCGTCTCGCCTTCGACCATGTGCTCCTCGACGGCGTCCATATCGAGCGTGACGCCGAGTCCCGGCGTTTCGGGGATCTCGATGTACCCCTCCTCGATGACGTCCTCCTCGACGAGGTCCTCCCACCAGCCGAGCTCGTAGGAGTGGTACTCGACGGCCAGCGAGTTCGGGATCGACGCCCCGACGTGGGCGGCCGCCATCGTCGCGACCGGCGAGGAGACGTTGTGCATCGCGACCGGCACGTAGTACTGGTTGGCGACGTCGGCGATCTTCCGCGTCTCGCGCATCCCGCCGACCTTCGGCAGGTCGGGCGCGATGATATCGACGGCCTGATTCTCGATGAGCCGACGCTCTTCGGTCACTCGATAGCGGTTCTCACCGACCGCGATCGGCGTGACCGTGGACTTGGTGACCGCCTCTTGCACCTCGAGGTTCTCCGGCGGAACGGGGTCCTCGAGCCACCAGACGTCGTACTCCTCGATGGCGTTCGCGAGGCGCTTCGCGGAGCCGCCGGAGAACGTCCAGTGACAGTCGAAGGCGACGTCCGCCTCGTCTTTCACGCGCTCGGTGACCTGCTCGACGATCTCCGCCTTGTGCCGGATCTCACCGGGACGGAGGTGGCGGTTCGCGCGGTCCTTCTCGAGGCCCGACGGCACGTCCAAGTCGAACTTCAACGCGTCGTAGCCGAGCTCGTGGACGACGCGCTCGGCCTCGTCGGCACACGCCTCGGGGTCCGCTTCCGCCTCGGTGTGGCAGTCGCAGTAGACGCGCATCCGATCGCGATACTTCCCACCGAGCAGCTGATAGGCGGGGACCTCGAGTATCTTGCCCGCGAGATCGTGGAGAGCGACTTCGATGCCGGAGATGGCGGTGACGGTGACGCCCTCGACGGAGCCCTCTCCGGACATCTTCTGGATCAGGTGCTCGTACAGTCGGTCGATGTCGAGCGGGTTCTCGCCGACGACGAACGGCTTCATGCGCTCGATCAGCTCGGGCACGCCAGCCCCCCAGTACGCCTCCCCGGTGCCGACGACGCCGGCGTCAGTGTACACGCGAACCAGCGTCCACGGGAAGTTCCCGTCGATCATCGTCGTCTGTACGTCCGTGATCGCCACGTCGCGCGTCCCGCCACGCGCGTTCGTCACGCCCATCGTCTCGCTCGACAGCTCCCGCATCGTGTACTCCGCGTTGGGATCGTGTAACGACTCGTAGTTCCGGCTCATGGACCATGATTAATTCGTACCCCAGTAAATCTTTATGCTCCCGCCACACCCGGGCGTCGATCGACGTACCACGGAGTGGCGTATCGCGGAGTGGCGAGTCGCATCAGCCACCGTGCTCGGCGACATCTTCGGGTTCGGTGCCGTCGCCGCGATCGATCGACTCGCCGCCGGGGTCCGCCGACCGAGAGACCAGTCGCCGAAGATGCCTTCGGGAGAAAAACGAGGAGGGCTCGTCCATGTGAACGCCGATCTCTCCGGAGAGCGCTCGAAGGCCGACGCGTTGGATCGACTCCGGTAGCGAGTAACACCGCCGAATCGCCGATCCGAGACGGATCTCGGTCGATAGCTCGTCTCGCCACCTCGCCTCGTAGTCGCCCAGCGTCCCGGGATCGGTCGGATCGATCGTTTCGGCGGCGGCGTCCGCGGCCCGCATCCCGTAGAGGATTCCGCCCCCGGTGAACGGCTTCGTCTGCGCCGCCGCGTCGCCGATCAGGAAGACGCGCTCGGTCGTCACCGAGTCCGGCGGGCCGATCGGAATCGCGCCCGAGCAGAACCGGTCCGTCTCCACGTCGTACGCGTCCGTGAGCCGATCGAACAGTTCCGTCACGTCGTCGCCCGGCGGCGCGGCGAGGCCGTACTCGACGCCGGCGTCACCCCGCGGGATCCGCCACGCGAAGAAGGTCGGCGCGGTGAGGTGGACGTCGACGAAGTCGCCATCGTCGGGTTCGTCGTCGAACGCCAACACGCCGTGGAGCGTCTCCGACGGCTCATCGAGCCCGACCGCCCGTCTGACTCGCGAGGTCGGCCCGTCACAGCCCGCGACCATGCGGGCCTCGACCGACTCGGTTCCGCCGCCGTCGACGCTCACCTCGACGATCACGCGGTCGTCTCGCTCGTCGACACCGACGACGGTGTGTCCCTCCCGGACGTCCGCGCCGGCGTCCCGAGCGCAGTCCGCGAGGGTCCGGTCGAGTTCGACTCGGTCGATCACGTTCGACACCGCCTCGTCCTTGTAAAACGGGTACGAGCGTGAGCCGGGTCCGCCGACGTGGAACCGCGCGCCGTACACTCTGTTCTGGAACAGCCGGTCCCGCGCGTCGTCGGGGACGTACTCCCAGAGGTCCGTCGAGACGTGTCCGGAGCAGGCGAGCGGCTCCCCGACCGACCCCTTCTCGAGGGCGACGACGTCGTACCCGGTCTCCGCGGCCCGGCGCGCGAATCGGGAGCCGGGCGGTCCGGCACCGACGACGACGAAGTCGTGCATACACGTCACCAGCGTGTCAGCCTATATAAACGCCCCAGTCGATACGCGCCCCGCTCAGCGGTCGGTCAGCCACGCGATCGCGTCGTCGAGGTCGACGGTCGGGGGCGAACAGGTGAATCCCTCGCAGGCGTACACCGTCGGCTCACCGTCGACCGCGTCACGGTCCGCCCAGATCGGAGGCGCTTCCGAGAGGCCGAGCAGGTCTAGCCACTCACCGAGACCGTCGGCCGCGGGCGGCCGTCGAGCGACGATCGCACCGGGGAGGTACGTGTCCGCGAGCGTCTCCGTCCACGTCTCGGGGAGGTCGTCGGCAGCGATCGTCAGTTCGATGCCGCCGGTCTCGATACGCTCGGCCGCCCGCACGAGCGAGACGTGTTCGAGCGGGCTCGCACGGAGTCGATCGGCGTGGGTCGAAAGCACCGCCTCCGCGGTCTCCCGGTATCGTCGGTCGGTCCGGAACCCGTCGAGGATCGCGAGCGTTTCGACGGCGATCCCGAGACTCGACGGGGTCGATCGATCGGTGAACTCCTGTGGCCGCGCGAACAGGTGGTCGTCCGCGCCGGTCGATGACTCCGACGTCCCTCCGGCGTTCGGGTCGCGAGTGAAGTAGATCGTGTCGTCGTCCGGATCGTGGAACGCGTCCAGCAGCGCATCGGCCAGTTCGAGCGCGAACTTCAGCGGCTCCGGATCGCCGGTGACGGCGTACACGTCGAACGCCGCCCGCGCGAGGAACGCGTAGTCGTCGAGATATCCCGGACCGCCCACGTCGCCGTCGAGCCACCGGCGTGCGAGGGTCCCCGACTCCTCGTCGTACAGTCGATCGCGGCAGAACGAGAGCGCCTCGCGTGCGATATCGGCATACGGCTCGCCGAGCGTTCGCCCGGCCGACGCGAACGCGGAGATCGCACGCCCGTTCCACGCCGCGAGCACCTTCTCGTCGCGGGCCGGACGCGGACGACGCTCGCGCGCCTCGAACAGGTCGACGCGAGCCCCCATCAGTAGCTCGCGGAGCTCCGGACGGGAGAGATCGTACTCGGACTCCAGCGACGACAACGATGTCGCGATCGTCGGCACCGTCGTTCCGCGTTCGAAGTTGCCGCCGGACCGGACGCCGTATCGGCTCCGTACCACGGACGCCGCGGGCTCGTCGAGGACGGCGTCGACCTCCTCGGGCGTCCAGACGTAGAATGCGCCCTCGGTCGGTTCGTCGCCGTCGCTTCGGCTCTCGGGCGGGACGCTCCGTGCGTCCAGCGTACTGAAGAACCCGCCGTCCTCGTGGCGGAGCTCCCGGTCGAGGAACGTGAGCGACTCCGCGGCCACCCGGGCGTACGACGGATCGCCGGTGAGACGATACGCGTCCAGATACGCCACGGGGAGCTCCGCGTTGTCGTACAGCATCTTCTCGAAGTGGGGGATCGTCCAGTCGCGGTCGACGGCGTATCGGTGGAAGCCGCCACCGATCTGGTCGTACATCCCGCCGGACGCCATTCCGTCGAGCGTGCCCGTCGCGGCGCTCGCGAGCGCATCGCGGCCGGTCCGTGAGTACGCCCGCATCAGCAGGTCGATCCGTCCCGGCATGGGAAACTTCGGACCGCTCCTCCCGAAGCCGCCGTGCCCCTCGTCGTAGCCGCGAACCGCGGCCGCAGCCGCCTCGTCGAGGACGCCGTCACCCGGCGGGCTCGTGCTCGGCTCGTCCGGCAGCGACTCCAGTTCGTCCCGAGCGCTCTCGACCCACTGTTCGGCCCGTCGCTCCATCTCCGCTCGCTGCTCCGGGTCGCTCCACGAGTCGGCGATCCGCCGGCACAGATCGAGGAAGCCGGGGTGGTTCCCGCGCGGCTCCGGCGGGAAGTACGTCCCGACGTAGAACGGCTTCCCCTCCGGAGTACACCACGCGGAGAGCGGCCACCCGCCGCCACCGCTGACGAGCTGGCAGACGGTCATGAACGTGCTGTCGACGTCCGGCCGCTCCTCGCGGTCGACCTTGATCGGGACGAACGAGGCGTTGAGGACGTCGGCGACGGCGTCGTCCGCGAAGCTCTCCTCCGCCATGACGTGACACCAGTGACACGACGAGTAGCCGATGGAGACGAACACCGGGACGTCGTGTGTGCGGGCACGCTCGAACGCGTCGTCGCCCCACGGCTGCCAGTTCACCGGGTTGTCCGCGTGTTGGCGGAGGTACGGGCTGGCCTCCTCGCTCAGACGGTTCCGCTCGGTCGGCTGTGACATACCTCCGGTTGACCGGCACGCCTCAAAAACCCCGTCACACCGGACGTCGCCGTCGGCGATCGCTGCCCGGAAGACCCCACGAACGTGTGTATGTGAGTTCGATCGGAAGGGAAGACTTACACTTCCGTGCGGATACCCGTCGACCGTATGACGGAGACCGTGCTCCTGGTCGGCGGCGGCGGACGCGAACACGCGATCGCCAGAGCGCTCGCGGACGACTGTGACCTGTACGCCTGTGCGAGCAACCGGAACCCGGGTATCACCGACCTCGCGACGGAGTTCGCCGTCGTGGAGGAGACCGACGCCGAGGGCATCGTCGCGTTCGCGGCGGATGTCGGCGCGGACCTCGCGGTGATCGGTCCGGAGTCGGCGCTTGCCGCGGGGGTCGCGGACGCCCTTGACGACGCCGGCGTGTACACGTTCGGCCCGCGGAAGGCCGAGGCGCGGTTGGAGACGGACAAGGCGTACCAGCGACGTTTCATGCGGGAGGAGTCGATCCCGGGCTGCCCGGACTTCGAGGTGTTCGACGATATCGACTCGGCGTGTGCGTACATCGACGAGTACGACGGTGATCTCGCCGTGAAGCCCGCCGGGCTGACGGGCGGGAAGGGCGTGAAAGTGATCGGCGATCAGGTCACGCCAGCGGAGGCGAAGGCGTACCTTCGAGACGCCGAGTACGAGCGGGTCGTGTTGGAGGAACGGCTGGTCGGCGAGGAGTTCACGATCCAGGCGTTCGTCGCGAACGGCGAGTTCCGGACGACGCCGGCCGTACAGGACCACAAGCGCGCCTACGAGGGCGACGAGGGGCCGAACACCGGCGGGATGGGGTCGTACACGGACACCGGCCTCTCGCTCCCGTTCATGAACGAGGGCGACTACGAGGGGGCCGTCGAGGTGCTGGCGGCGGTCGTCGACGCGCTCCCCGAGTATACGGGAGTGCTCTACGGCCAGTTCATGTTGACCGCCGAGGGACCGAAGGTCGTCGAGTTCAACGCCCGGTTCGGTGACCCCGAAGCGATGAACACGCTTCCCGTGCTGGAGACGCCGTTCGTCGACGTGTTGACGGCCGCTCGTGACGGCGAGACGCTCCCGGAGCTCGACTTCTCGGGCGAGGCGACCGTCTGCAAGTACGCCGTTCCGGACGGGTACCCGACGGACCCGGACGCCGGGGCGCGGATCGCGGTCGACGAGGAGAGCGTCGGGGATGCGCTCCTGTTTTACGCGAGCGTGGACGCTCGTGAGGACGGACTGTACACGACGACGTCGCGGGCGTTCGCCGTCGTCGGCCGTGGCGACTCCATCGCGGCCGCCGAGGCGGAGGCGGAGGCGGCGCTGGCGGCGGCGGGCGACCGCGTACGGATCCGTCACGACATCGGGCGATCCGAGCTCGTGGAGAGTCGGATCGAGCATATGGACGAGCTACGGCGGCAGTAGCGAACCGGCAGACTGACCGCAGTGTGGCGAACAGGCGGTCCGGCGTCGTCGTCCTCGCGGCGGCTGACCGCACACCCGTCCCGACCGGCCGCGAGCGCTCCGTCAGGTCACGGCGGTTCTGGTCGCGGTATCCCTTGTAAACCCTCGTGGGTCCGTTTATAAGCGATCGGTGCGAAGCGAGTGACGTGACCGACGAACGCGACGCCGATGACGGGACCACCCGTCGAAACCGACTGGATCGTCACGCGACTCCCGGTCCCCGGAACTCGCTGTGGTCGTGGCCGGATGCGAAGTCGCCGCTTGCGGTCGTTCGAAACTACCTCGTGATCGTGCTGGTACGGATAACCCCGAGTCTCCGCGTGAAGAACTGGCTGCTTCGGCGGCTCGGCGCGACCGTCGGCACCGGCGTCGCCTGGGGCTTGGAGTCGACGCCGGACGTGTTCTGGCCGGAGCGGATCACGGTCGGCGACGACGCGATCATCGGATACGACGCCACCCTCCTGTGTCACGAGTTCCTCCACGAGGAGTACCGGCTCGGCGAGGTCGTCGTCGAGGAGCGTGCGATGATCGGTGCGGGCGCGGTCGTGTTGCCGGGCGTGACGATCGGCGAGGGGGCGCAGGTCGCCGCCAACTCGCTCGTCGCTGCGGACGTGCCACCGAACACGACCGTCGCGGGCGTCCCAGCGGAGGTCGTTTCCGAAGCGGCCCTGCCTGAAGCGGACGCCTCCGATCGGAGGGACGGATCGGACGGCGGTCAGGAGGGGTCTACTCGGTCGCCGTGAGCGAGAGCGGCGGCAGCCCGTCCTCGATCTCCTCGCGGCGGTTCTCTGACCACTCGGGAAGCACGAGCCGTTCGCCGAGCGAGTCGCGGGGCTCGTCGACGTCGTAGCCCGGCTCCTTTGTGGCGAACTCGAAGAGGACGCCGCCGTGGGTGCGGACGTACACCGACCGGAACCACTTGCGGTCGATGACCTCGCTCGGACGGAGGCCGTGCTCGCGCAACAGCTCTCGCCACGCGGCCTGCTCGTCGTCGGTCACCCGGTACGCGACGTGGTGAACGGTGCCGGCACCGGGCGATCCCTGCGGTGTCGACGGATCGGTGACGACGTCGACGACGAACCCTCGATCCCCGGTCGACTCGAACCGTCGCCGACCGGCGGACTCGTCGTCCTCGGTCGCCTCGTACCCCATCGCTTCGAGCAGCCGGACGGTCGGATCGGGGTCGACGAGCGCCAGTTCAACGGCGAAGAACCCGCGGATCGCACGCTCCTCCGGAACGGGGCCTGCCGGCGGCTCGCCCGCGGGCGCGTCCGCCCGAGCGACCAGCTCCAAGGGGAGTCCGTCGGGGTCCTCGAAGGCGATCACCTCGTCGCCGAACCGCTCGAAACGGTTCGTCCCGATGGCGCGGCTCTCCAGCCGGTCGACCCAGTAGTCGACGGCGTCGTCCGGGATCACGAACGACACCGTCGTCGCCTGTCCCGTTCCGACGCGTCCGGACCGTGCGTCGGTGTACGGGAAGAAGGTCATGCTCGTCCCGGGCGTCCCGGCGTCGTCCGCGTAAAACAGGTGATACACCCCGACGTCGTCCTGATTGACGCTCCGCTTGACGAGTCGGAGCCCGAGCGTCTCGGTGTAGAAGGCGTGGTTCTCGGAGGGGTCGCTCGCGATGGCGGTGACGTGGTGGATCCCCGGCGTGTGTAGCGTGTCCGTCATACCTCCCGTAGGGACCACGAGTACTTATCGGCTCGCTGACCCGACTGCGACCACCTGACGCGGATGTTACCGCCGCGAAAGTGCCGGTACGTGGCGCTCGTTCGTCAGTCGATCACGTCGATACCGCCCAGCATGCCGACGCTTGCGTGCGGCTCACAGACGTACAGTCCGATCCCGGCGTCGTCGAACGTGTGCTCGAAGGTCGCGTCGGGGTCGTCGACCTGGTCGCCACTGGAGAACTCGAAGTCGGACTCCGCGTCCGACACCACGTTGTGTGCGCCTCCCTCGCCCGTCCACTCCCATCGGACGGTCGTGCCCGAATCGATCCGGATCGCGGGGGGATCGAACGCGAGTCCGTCGCCGCCGCCGCCGACGTCGACGACGACCTCGTCCGAGCCGGTGTGGTCCGCGATGGTGCCGTCGTACAAGCGAGCGTCCGTGAGGAACTCGTCGATCGCGGCGGGCACGTCGTCCGCGCCGTCGTCACCGTCGCCGCCCGCACAGCCGGCGAGCGCGCCGAGCGTTACTGCGCCCCCTGCGAGGACGTACCGCCGTCTCGAGAGTCGGTTTGACATCGATGGATCGTAGGTGCCGAGGACATACAAACCCCGTGGTGGGATCGCTCCGCTCCGGTTGATTCGGGGACTCTCTCGGGTGAATCCGCGGAGCGTGTGGGTCTCGGAGTGCGGCTCCGCCCACGAGTCGGTCGGCGTTTTTAACCGGCCGCGGACCCCGTCTCCGATCGAATGCGGGAGGACGACCTTGCGACGCACGTCGTCGAACACTACGACGCCGTCCACGACGACGCCGAGATCCGGTTGGAGGAGCCGTACGACGCCGAGGGGCGACGCGGACTCGTCGACGTGTACGTCCGAACGCGTGTGCCGGAACGAGTCGACCACGTGATCGAGCTCAAAAGCGACGCCGCGGTCCGCCGCGCGACCGGCGCGAACGAGGTGCTCAGACAGTATCGGCGCATGGAGCGCTACTTCTACGGCGACGACCGGCACGCGATCCGCCCGAAACTCTCCCGGAGCGAGCCGGGCGTCCACCTCCTGTTGTTGTTCGCGCCGACGCCGACCTGTGTCCACCACGTCGCGACCCACCGGTCGCTGTACGGCTCGGTCGACGTCGAGGCGCGCGTCGGCGACGTGACGGCGGTCCGAAAGGTGGCGTTTCTGACCGGACTCGACGGCGATCCGGCCGATCTCGGCTTCCTCTCGGTCAACGCCGACGCGCCGTTCGGCTCTCCGGCGTTCCTGACCGCCGTCCCGGACGACTCGCGACTCGCCGAGAGCGTCCGGCGGGTCGACGACGACGTGATCGGCTTTTGAGTCCGCGGTCGCGTCCCGTACCTGTCGCTCGCTCGTCGGCCGCTTATAAACCGAGCTCTCGGCCGAGCACGACGTGTTGGATCTCGCTCGTTCCCTCGCCGATCTCCATCAGCTTCGCGTCGCGGTAGAACCGCTGCGGGGCGAAGTCGGTGGTGTAGCCGTAGCCGCCCAGCGTCTGGACCGCCTCCTCCGCGACTTCGCGGGCGGCCTCGCTGGCGTCGAGCTTCGCGAGCGCCGACTCCCGAGTGACGCTCTCGCCGGCGTCGTACGTCGTCGCCGCCTTATAGGTGAGCAGTCGCGCCCGCTCCGTCTGTCGGTGCATGTGAACGATCTTGTCGCGGATCGCGTCGAACTTCGCGATCGGCTTACCGAACTGCTCGCGCTCGCCCGCGTACTCCTTGGCGACCTCGTAGGCTCCCTGTGCGAGCCCGACCGACAGCGCCGCGATCGATATCCGACCGCCGTCGAGCGTCTGCATCGTCTGCGTCCACCCCTCGCCCTCCTCGCCGAGCAGGCGGTCCGCCGGGATCCGGACGTCGTCGAGCCGGATCTCGCAGGTCGGCGAGCAGTTGAGCCCCATCTTCTCCCAGACCGTGGTCACCTCGAAGCCGTCGTCGTCCGGGTCGACGATGAACGTCGAGATCCCGCCGTAGCCGGCGTCGGGCTCCGTGACCGCCTTCACGAGAACGCTGTTGGCCACGTTGGCGTTCGTGATGAACTGCTTGGTGCCGTTCAGGACGTACTCGTCCGCGTCGGCGTCGTACTCCGCGGTCGTGTCCATGTTCGACGCGTCCGAGCCGCTGCCCGGCTCCGTGAGCGCCCACGCGCCTATCTCGCCGCCCTCGGCGAGCGGGCGGAGCCACTCCGCTTTCTGCTCGGGGGTGCCGAACAGCTCGATCGGTTTGCTTCCGAGAGAGGTGTGTGCCGCGTACGAGAGGCCGATCCCGCCGGAGACGCGTCCGAGTTCCTCCGTGACGAGGGCGTACATGAGCTGATCGCCCCCGAGCCCGCCGTACTCCTCCGAGACCGGAACGCCCATTACGTCGAGATCGGATAGCTCCGCGAACACCGCCGCCGGGAAGCGGTGGTCGTCCTCGATCTCCTGTGCGATCGGCCGGATCTCCGCCTCACAGAACTCCCTGACGGTGTCCCGGATCATCCGATGTTCCGCGGGCAGCTCGAAGTCCATGGGCAACACTTGCGAGCGGCGGGCATAAACGATACGAACGACCATGAACGATATCGGGACGGAACACGGGGACGTTCCCGGATCGAAGCGATCGAATGGCTCGACCATTTATACGTGGCCAGCACGTCGATCACGGACATGGAACTTCGCCGACTCGTCCGCGGACGGGTGGACTGGCCCGATCTCGAACGGGTCGTTCGCGAGTTGGCGGACAGGTACGATCGCGACGAGTTGCGCGTGCGGTTCCTCGACGCCGACAACTGGCTGTCGACGCCGATGGTCGTCGACGACGACCTGTTCGTGAAGGTGATCACGAAACAGAACACGCTCGTTCACACCCTCTTTACCACCGGACGCAACCTCGGGGCGTTCTCGGCGGGGACGGAGGGCTTTTTCGAGCGGTACGAGACGCCCTTCGAGATGGCGCGCCACGAACTGGAGGCGACCGAGCGGATCCGCGAGCTGGGCGTCAACGCGCCGGAGCCGATCGAGGCGTTCGAGGTCGGCGATCTCGGCGTCGTCGTCTTGGAGTATCTCCCGGAGTTCCGGACGCTCGACGAGCTGGACCGGGAACACGACCGCACGCTCGCGCCGGACCTGTTCGGGACGCTTCGGACGGTCCACGACGCCGGACTCGCACACGGCGATCTCCGGGCGGAGAACGTGTTGATCCGCGACGACGAGATCTACTTCATCGACGCGACGAACGTGAGTGCGGCGGGTCGGGAGGACGCCCGGTCGTACGACCTCGCGAGCGCGCTCGCAGCGCTGGAGCCGCTGATCGGTCCGGCAGCCGCGATCGACGCCGCCCTCGCGAGCTACTCGATCGAGGAGCTGTTGGCCGCGAGCCGGTTTCTCGACTTCGTCGCGATCCGACCGGACCACGAGTTCGACGCCGCCGGACTGAAGGGCGAACTCGGGAAGCGTGCGACCACGGACGTCGATCGGGGGTCGGACTCGACCGGCTCGTCCTGGCCGTAGGACGTTCGATCGCCGTCCAGCAATGGGGGAGTGTCTTTTTACGGTTACCTGCAATATTTACACCCATGGCACGGCCGTATCAACACTACGTAAACGGCGAGTGGATCTCCGGCGAGGGCTCGGAGACGTTCACCAGCGAGAACCCGGCCACCGGCGAGACCCTCGGCGAGTTCGAGCGCGGCACGCCCGCCGACGTCGACCGCGCGGTCACCGCCGCGGACGAGGCGTTCGACGAGTGGCGCGCGCTCTCGCGGATCGAGCGCGCCGAGTACCTCTGGGACGTGTACCACGAACTCCGCGATCGAACCGACGAGCTCGGTGAGATCGTCACGAAGGAGTGCGGCAAGGAGATCAGCGAGGGGAAAGCAGACGTCGTCGAGGCCGCCCACATGGTCGAGTGGGCCGCCGGCGACGCCCGCCATCCCAAAGGCGACATCGTCCCCTCGGAGATCCCCTCGAAGGACGCGTACATGCGACGAAAGCCGCGCGGCGTCACCGGCTGTATCACGCCGTGGAACTTCCCGGTCGCGATCCCGTACTGGCACATGGCTATCGCGCTCGTCGAGGGCAACACCGTCGTGTTCAAACCGGCCGAGCAGACGCCGTGGTGTGCTCAGATCATCGCGGAGATGTTCGACGATGCCGGGATTCCGGACGGCGCGTTCAACATGGTTCAGGGGTTCGGCGATGCGGGCAACGCGATAGTCGAGAACGACGACGTCGCGACCGTCCTCTTTACCGGCTCCGCGGAGGTCGGACAGCAGATACAGGAGACGCTCGGCGGCGTCCCCGGCAAGCGGGTCGCCTGCGAGATGGGGGGGAAGAACGCCATCGTCGTCACCGAACACGCCGACCTCGACATCGCCGTCCACTCCGCCGTGATGTCGTCGTTCAAGACGACCGGCCAGCGCTGCGTCTCCGCCGAGCGACTGATCGTCCACACGGACGTGTACGACGAGTTCACGGAGCGTTTCGTCGAGATCGCGTCGGACGTCGCCGTCGGCGACCCGCTCGACGAGGAGACGTTCATGGGGCCGCTGATCGAGCCGGAACACGTCGAGAAAGTGACTCGCTACAACGAACTCGCCCGTGAGGAGGGCGTGAACGTGCTCGTCGACCGGACGGAACTGGCCGACGAGGAGATCCCGGCCGGTCACGACGCCGGCCACTGGATCGGCCCGTTCGTGTACGAGGCGGACGCCCACGCCGACCTTCGGTGTACTCACGAGGAAGTGTTCGGTCCCCACGTCGCCCTCCTCGAGTACGACGGTGACATCGAGGAGGCGGTCGCGATCCACAACGACACCGACTACGGGCTCGCGGGCGCGATCGTCTCCGAGGACTACCGCCAGATCAACTACTACCGCGACCACGCCGAGGTCGGACTCGCGTACGGGAACCTCCCGTGTATCGGCGCGGAGGTCCAGCTCCCGTTCGGCGGCGTCAAGAAGTCCGGCAACGGCTACCCGAGCGCTCGGGAGTCGATCGAGGCGGTCACCGACCGCACCGCGTGGACGCTCAACAACTCGAAAACGATCCGGATGGCACAGGGGCTCTCGGCGGACCTCAAGACGGGAGACGAGGAGTAGTCGCGAAGGAGCAGTCGATCAGACGCCTGCGACCGCGTCAGCAACGACGCTCCGAACCTCGTCGATCAGCTCATCGACGTCGTCGCTTTCGGCGTACACGCGGACGTACGCCTCGGTCCCGGACGGGCGAACGAGCGTCCACGACGCGTCCGGGAACTCCAGTCTGACGCCGTGGTCGGTGTCGACGGACGCGTCGGGGAACGCGTCGGGGAGCGTCGCCTCCAACCGCTCCATCGCGGGTTCTTTCGTCTCGTCTGAACACGCGACGCTGACCTTTCGGTACGGTCGCTCCGTCACCGGGTCACGCAGCGCCGAGAGCCCCTCGTCGGCGACGAGTCGGGCGATCACGGCCGCCGAGCAGACGCCGTCGATCCAGCCGCCGAAGGCGGTGTGGACGTGTTTCCACGGCTCCGCCGCGAACGCGACCTCGGTTCCGGGGGCGGCATCAGCTCGGACCGACGCGATCCCCTCGTGGAGCGTGCCCAGTCGGACGCGGTCGACGCGTCCGCCCGCCGCCCGGACGCGTTCGTCGATTCGGCCGGAGGCGTTCGGCGTCGTGACGACGACGGGGTCGTCCGCGTCGCTGGCGTCGGTGTACAGTTCGGCGAGGATCGCGAGGACGGTGTCCTCGTGGACGACCTCGCCGGTCGCATCGACGATGACGATCCGGTCGGCGTCGCCGTCGTGACCGATGCCGAACGCGAATCCCTCGCCGTCTCGGCCAGGGGCCTCGACTCCCTCGTTGGCGTCGGCGACGAACGCGCGGAGATCGCGGAGCGTCTCCGGCGTCGGTTTGCTCCCGCGGCCCGGGAAGTAGCCGTCGACGTTGCCGTTGAGCGTGACGACGGTCGCGCCGAGCTCGCGGAGGACGGTCGGTGTCGCCGGCGCGGACATCCCGTTGCCGCAGTCGACGGCGATCCGGAGCCCGTCGAGGTCCCCACCGAACTCTCCAGCGTAGTCGATGACCGCGTTCAGATACCGGTCGAGCGTCTCGGCGGCGTCCGACTCGGTCCACTCGTTCCACGCCGCGGGCGGGGCGTCCTCGGCCGCTCGGCTCTCGATCGCGGTCTCCAGATCGTCCGAGAACTCCATCCCGTCCCGGAACAGCTTGATCCCGTTGTCCTCGGGCGGGTTGTGCGACGCGGTCAGCATCACGCCGTACCGTCCCTGGGAGGCGTACGCGAGCCCCGGCGTCGGGAGCCGTCCGGCGCGTAACACCTTCACCCCGCCGGAGGCGAGGCCGGCCTCCATCGCGGCCGCGATCGCCGGGCCGGTTACCCGTCCGTCGCGCGCGACGAGGACCTCGGGGGCGTCGTCGGTCCCGTCCCCGGTGGAGTCGCTCGCCGCCCGATCCCGAATCTCCGCCGCCACCGCGCGGCCGATCGTGAGCGCGAGACCGGGCGTCACCCGGTCCTCGACGCCGCCGCGGATGCCGGCCGTTCCGAACAGGTCCATGTGACGGGCGTCGGCCGCCGGGAGTTAGTAGCCGTCGGTCTCGAACCGTCCGACGGGGCAACGGGCTGACGGATCGACGACACGGGAGACGAGCCAACTGGAACGTCCCGGACGATCTCTCGACGCGTCGACGACCTCGGGACGTTTAAAGGGGATGCGGACCGATCGGTTCTCGATGACCGACCGGATCCGTGCGCACGTGTTCGTTTCGGGAACCGTCCAGGGGGTCTACTACCGGGCGACGACGCGGGACACCGCTCGCGATCACGGCGTCGACGGATGGGTACAAAACCTCCCGGACGGTCGCGTCGAGGCGGTCTTCGAGGGACCGGAAGGGGCAGTGCGCGACGTGGTCGAGTGGTGTGAGACGGGGAGTCCAGCCGCCGACGTCGACGCCGTCGACGCGGAGTTCGGTGACCCCGACGGACTCGACGGGTTCGAGGTTCGGTGGTAGGCGGGACCTCCCTCGGGCGGCGGCGTTCCGCACGCTGAGCGCGCGGAGCACGGGCACGGACGACTCGAGTGTTCGGCTCTCGAGACAAGCGCCGTGCCCCGTTCGACGGTATCCGTCCGATACACCTCGAACGAGTCGGCAGGGCTCAGTGTTCGACGAACTCCACGAGCACGCCCCCGGTCGATCCGGGGTGCAGGAACGCCACGTCGTGGCCCCACGCGCCGGGGCGCGGTGCCTCGTCGATGAGTTCGATGCCGAGGTCGCGAGCGCGGTCGAGCGCGGCGGCGACGTCGTCGGTTGCGAGTGCGACGTGGTGGATCCCGGGCCCGTTCCGGTCGAGATATCGGGCGATCGTTCCGTCGTCGACCGGCTCCAGCAGTTCGAGGTAGCCGCCGCCGTCGAGTTCGAGGAAGCGGATCCGGAGGCCGTCGAACGTCTCCTCGTGGGCGACCGACGCGTCGAGCAGGTCGACGAACAGGGTACCGAGTTCCGTGGCGTCGGAGGTGGCGACGCCGACGTGGTCGAAACGCATACCGGCTCGTTCCGCACGCAGTCGGTTAAAAGGACGCGACGGTGCCAGCGAGATGATTTATATGGGCTCGGACGAACGGGGACGCATGGAGCTCTCCAACACCGACGGCGTCGCCGGCAGAGAGATCGTCGAGACGCTCGGCGTCGTCCGCGGCAACACCGTTCGTGCACGAAACGTCGGCCGGGACATCACGCAGGGTCTCCGCAACCTCGCCGGCGGCGAACTCAAGGGGTACACCGAGCTGATGACCGACGCCCGCGATCAGGCGCAGGACCGAATGGTTGCGGAGGCGGAGGCGCTCGACGCCGACGCCGTCGTCAACGTGCGATTCACCACCTCCTCGATCGCCGACAGCGGGGCGGAGATCCTTGCGTACGGCACCGCCGTGCGGCTCCGATAACGCCTCGGCGCTCGCCGCCCCGCGATCACCGTCGCCCCGTGCTCGGCGTCATCGACTACCGGTGCTCGGGGTCGGTCTCGGGTTCGGTCTCGGGTTCGGTCTCGGGTTCGGTCTCGGGATCGCGGTCCCGCCCGGCCCACCGCGTCGCGTCCTCGATCGTTTCCGTCTCCAAGAGACGGTCGAGCCGTCGCTCGAACTCCTCGTCGTCCAGTTCCCCCTCGGCGTACCGGGTTCGGAGGCGAGCGAGGGGATCGGCCTCGTCCGCGGTCTCGGACGATTTCTCGGTCGAACGGTCGTCGATCTCGTAATCGCGCTCTTCGTCGTCCTCGTCGAACAGCATCGCCGTGACGGGAACGATCACGATGTAGCCGAACAGCATGGCGGCGAGCCACCAGTCGTACCCGAGCATCAGCGCGGCGAGCCACGTTCCCGTGACGGTCGTCGCGGCGATCCCGGTGGCGTTTCCGACAGCGCGGTCGCGAACGGATGGAGAGGAGGGATCGGACATCGACCGACCGGTTCGCGTCCCGGGACCAAAAGCTACCGAGGTGCCATCGGGCAGGCCGTTGCACACACGGAATCATAGAAGCGCTCGCACATCAGAACGGGATTTGCTCGGTACAGAAAGGAGAGTTATCGAAGTCACCAACAAGAAATACAGTAGCTGACAGAAATGCACTCAGAATTGGAATCTTCAGTTCCCCAAACTAACTTGTCGTTCCTCTTCGAGGCGTTGGCAACCTTTGACTAGTGAGTCTGGAATATCAGTCGCACTTGAATGCAGCGCTTCAAAAACCACCGCAACTTCCTGGAATCGAGGGCCACGATGTGCAACCAACGGTTTAGTCTCCCATTCGATGAAACCGAAGTCGGCCAACTTTGGTAAATGGTTGTGTTGGAGATCAATTTTGAGTCGTTCAGGATTCTCAGGAACGTCGGGATTAATTGCACCCTCGGGCAGTGGCACCGATTGATTTTCTGGACAATCTAAGAGCGAAACAATAAGTTGGCGACGTGGCTCGGCTGAAAGGGCGCGGAAAACCAGATTCCAATGTTCTATCACAAGTTTACCATTTTCAAATCTTTTTTTTCATGACATAACCATTCGTGACAGGCAGTGATAATTGTTGTGTGATTATCTGGGAGACAGCTATTCACCTATGTGATTAATTAGTATATAAAACATTCTGAAAATTATACATGTTCAATTTATGAAATTTGTCGCCTTCCCACCGTGTATCTTGCACGCCGCTAAGAAAATCATCGCTAATTGGTAGGTAGAACGGCGTTCAGTTCGCACGTAGACACCCACGCTGATTCAGTTGTCGAACTATGAAATAAACCGCCGTGCGAAGGGATCTATGCACCCTCGTTGCACAGGCTATCGACCGTCGACCCTACTCGGAGACCTCGACGGTGAGGTCGTCGCGATCGACGGTACGCTTGAACGTCGGAACGGTGCGGTAGACGACCTCCACGACGTTTTTCCGGCGGAGACTCTGGAGCGCCCGGCGCACCTCGCCGGCCTCGGGGTCGATGTCGAACTCCTCGCGGAGCTTGGTGAGGACGCTCACGACCGACTCCGACCGCTCGTCCGGGCCGGCGACGACCGCGAACACTCGCGCTTCGAGCTCCGGAACGCGGATGACGTCCGGAACGCCGCCTTTCGCCACCTCGTCGGCCTCGATCCCGGGTTCGACGTCGACGAGGTCGTTCGCCTCCGCCGTCGCGCGGATGAGGCTGTCGTCGTCGCGGTAGTAGTACTCCTTCAGGTGGTTCTCGAGGTACTGGTGGACCTCGCTGCCGCCGTCGACGCCCCACGCCTCCTCCAGCTCGGAGTTCTTCGTCGGCTGGAGGCGGACGACGTCCGCGAGCCGCTCCAGTTCCTCCTCGGTCAGGCTCATCGCTCCTCGACCGCGCTTGCCGCACGGATCACGGTCTCCTCGTCGAACTTCGGCCCGACGAGTTGGAGCCCGACCGGAAGCCCGTCGGCCTCACCCGCGGGCACCGAGATCGCCGGCAGGTTCGCGAGGTTGGCCGGCGTCGTGTTCGCGTCCGCGAGATACATCCGAAGCGGGTCGTCGAGGCTCTCGCCGAGCTCGAACGGGAGCACCGGCATCGTCGGCGACGCGACGACGTCGACGTCCGCGAACGCCGCGTCGAAGTCCTGTCGGACCCACGCACGGGCGTCCTGTGCCTTCTTGTAGTACTTGTCGTGATAGCCGGCCGAGAGCGCGTACGTGCCGAGCAGGATCCGCCGTTTGACCTCCGCGCCGAACCCCTCCTCGCGGGTCGCAGCGAACGCCTCGTTCCAGTTCCCGTCGGAGTCGGCGCGGTGACCGTATCGGACGCCGTCGAACCGCGCGAGGTTCGACGACGCCTCGGAGGTCGCGATGACGTAGTACGCCTGCACCGCGTGTTCGACGGACGGCAGCGATATCTCGGTCGTCTCCGCGCCCTGCGCCGCCAGCTCCGCGATGGCGTCCTCGACCGTCTCGACGACGCGCTCGTCGGCCCCGTCGAACAGCTCGGTCGGCACGCCGATCGTCAGGCCATCGACGTCGCCGTCGGCGGCCGCGGCGTAGTCCGGGTTGCCGTTCGCGCCGTCGACCTCGCTCGGAGCGCGGGTCGTCCCGTCGTTCGGGTCCGGTCCCGCGATGACGTCGAGCGCCGCGGCGGCCTCCTCGACCGTGCCAGCGATCGGTCCGATCTGTTCGAGCGAGTTGGCGTACGCGATCAGTCCGTATCGGGAGACGAGCCCGTAGGTCGGCTTGATCCCGACGACACCGCAGAACGCGGCGGGACACCGCACCGAGCCGCCCGTGTCGGAGCCGAGCGCGAGGTCGACCTCGCCGGCGGCGACCGCGGCCGCGGAGCCGCCGGAGGAACCGCCCGGCACGCGCTCTGGGTCGACGGGGTTTCGGGTCGGGCCGAACGCAGACGTCTCCGTCGTCGTGCCCATCCCGAACTCGTCCATGTTCGCCTTCCCGACGATCGTCGCGCCCGCGTCGGTCAGTCGATCGACGACCGTCGCGGAGTACGGCGGGACGTACCCGTCGAGCATCTCCGAGCCGCAGGTCGTTCGCACGCCCGCCGTCGAGATGTTGTCCTTGACGGCGACGGTGCGTCCCGCGAGCGGGCCGTCGTCCTCGCCGTCGATCGTCTCCTCGGTGATGAACAGGTTGAGGTCGGCGGACATCTACGACACCTTCGGCCCTTTGAAGAAGCCGTCCTCGGTCTCTGCGGCGTTCGACAGCGCCTCATCCTGTGTGAGGCCGTTCTCGACCTCGTCGGGACGCATCACGTTGACGAGGTCCTCCTCGCGGTCGACCTCGGGGACCTCGTCGAGCGCCTCGAAGTACTCGAGGATCTCCGCGAACTCCTCGGTGAACGCCTCGACGTCCGCCTCATCGAGGCGAACGCGAGCGAGCTCCGCGACGTGTTCGACCTCCTCGGCGTCGACCGTGGAGCCGTCGCCGCCCGTCGCTTCACCGTCCGGATCCGACGTATCGCTCATACGTGCAACTGCCACGGACCGGGAGTAAGGGTTTCGGAACGGCGGACCGACCGGGACGGCCGGTATCGGTGGGTACATTCCGGCGCGCGATGAACGCCGGGACATGTGTCCGGGCTGCCGACGATCCGCCGTGACGCGGAGGCGATCGAGGGGATGAACTGGCGGTACCGACACACCGTGTTGGCGCTGTGTATGCTCGCGTTCTTCGTTACGTACTTCGCCCGGCTGGCGATCAGTCCCGTCGTTCCGTTCATCGTTGCCGACTTCGACGTCTCGAACACCGCGATCGGGGTGGCGCTGTCGGGGATGTGGCTCGCGTACGGCGTCTCGCAGTTCCCGAGCGGGATCCTCGCGGACCGATACGGGGAGCGACGGGTGATCGCGGTCGCGATCGGCGGTACGACCGTCATGAGCGTCCTGCTCGCGTTCGCCCCCGTTTTCCCGGCGTTCGTGCTCGCGGCGGTCCTGCTCGGGCTCGTCGCCGGACTCCACTACGCGGTGGCGACGACGCTGCTCTCCCGGACGTTCGACGATCTCGGTACGGCGATCGGTATCCACTCTCTCGGCGGTCCGCTCGCCGGACTGATCGCACCCATCGCGGCGGCGTGGGTCGGTGTCCGGTACGGCTGGCGGCCGGCGGTTGCCCTCGCCGGGCTCGTCGGCGTTCCAGTCTTCCTGTTATTCGTCCGGCGCGTCCGCCCGACCGAGCCGCGCCGTCCCGACCAGCCGATGCGAGAACGCCTCCGGCTCGGTCCGCTCGCGGAGCTCCTCTCGCGGCCCGCGATCCTGCTTCCGCTGTTCGTCGCGATGGTCGGGACCTACGTCGTCCAGGGGCTGATGTCGTTCCTTCCGACGTTTCTCGTCGACTTCCGCGGCTACTCGCCGGCCGCTGCCGGCGTCGCCTTTTCGGGCTTCTTCGTCGTTCGAGCGGGCGCACAGGTCGCGATCGGTCGACTCTCGGACCTGCTCGGCCGCGACTCCGTGATCGGCGGGGCGATGCTGTTCGGCGCGCTCGGGACCGCGGGGTTCGTCCTCGTTCCCGGCGTGGGCGGCGTCGCCGCGGCCGTCCTGTTCGCCGGGTTCGGTGCCAGCTTCTTCTCGGCGATCGATCCGCGGTTCATGGACGCGCTGAGCGAGGCCGAGCGGGGAGCCGGATTCGGGCTCGTCCGAACCGTCTACACGGTCATCGGTTCGGCCGGCTCCGTCGGCGTCGGCCTCGCCGCCGATCTGCTCGGATGGGGGCCCTCGTTCGGCCTGCTCGCGGGGCTGTTCGGGGTCGCGTTCGCGGTGCTGCTCGCTAACCGGCTGCTCGGAACCGGCTACTGAACGGTGACGACGACACCGCACGTCGTCGTCAACAACGGCTTTGTACCCGACCGACGAACGGCCGACCAACGCCGCACCGACGCGGCTCGTCAACCATGAGCGAACACCCGGACGTCGTCGTTCTCCGCGAGGGGACCGAGGGCCTGTCGATGGAACCGTACGCCGAGACGCTTCGAGACCGCCTGCCCGACCGGACAGTGGCGTTCGCGCGAACCCCGAAGGCGGAACGCGAACTCGTCCCGCGTGCTCGCGTCGTCACCGGAATCACGGTCGAAGCGGCACTCGTCGCGGACGCCGACCGGCTGGAGCTGTTCGCGTGCACGTTCGCCGGGACCGACCACGTTCCGGTGGAGACGCTCGCCGACCACGGCGTCGCCGTCACCAACGCGGGCGGCATCCACGCGCCGGGGATCGCCGAGGCGACGATCGGTAACATGCTCGTGTTCGCACGCCGGCTTCACGAGGGGTGGCGGCGCAAGTCGAACGCCGAGTGGCGGCACTTCCAGTCGCACGAGTTCACCGGAAGCACGGTGACCGTGATCGGGCTCGGCGCGATCGGTCTGCACGTCGTCGACCGCCTGGCGGGCTTCGACGTGGAGACGATCGGGATCCGGTACACCCCCTCGAAGGGCGGTCCGACCGACGAGGTCGTCGGGTTCGAGACGGACGCGATCCACGACGCGCTCGCCCGAAGCGACTACGTCGTCGTCGCGTGCCCGCTCAACGACATGACTCGGGGGCTGATCGGCGAGGCGGAACTGGCGACGCTCCCGCCACACGCGGTCGTCGTCAACGCTGCGCGGGGCGGGATCGTCGACACCGACGCGCTCGTCTCGGCGCTTCGATCGAGCGGGATCCGCGGTGCGGCGCTCGACGTCACCGATCCCGAGCCGCTTCCGGCCGATCATCCGCTCTGGGAACTGGAGAACTGTCTGATAACCCCACACACCGGCGGTCATACGCCGAAACACTGGGAGCGACTCGCCGACATCGTCGCCGACAACGTCGCCGCGCTTGCGGCGGGCGACGACCTCCGAAACCTCGTGCAAGCACCGGAGACGTGAACCGCCTCGGGGTCAACGAGGCACTCGCCTCGCGTCTCCGTCGACACGGGAGATCTAATACATCTGATGGGTTTTGTTGAAGTCCGTACTGAATGACGCATTCTCTCCCGAGTATGGTCAGTACAGGTTCCCGATGCATCACGGTGATCGACGCGCTACTTGTGATCTGTCAGAATATAACTGCTACATAGGGACGGCTTGTTGTATCATACCGACGGATATTCGCTGGTAGTCCGGACCCTCCTCGCGGAGTGTGGCCGTCTAACTTTACGCGTGGGAACCAATGTCGTCCATGTGGAACACGATGAATAGTAACAACAGAGTGGATTCCGATGACAGGTCGAGCAACGACATGGGCATGGACACGGACCGTCGCGATGAACGCGCTGATCACGAGCGAAATGCGGGTGAACGTGGCAAATGGCTCTCACCGCTGATTGCACTGCTCGGAGTCTGGATGATCGCACTGGCCTTCGTATTAGACGTCACCGGAGCGCAGTTCTGGAGCGACGTCCTCGTTGGTGCGCTCCTGATCGGCGTCGGGGGATACAACTACTCGCGGCAGGCGAACGAACGGCTGGCGAACTCCGCGATCGCCTTGATCGCCGTTGCAGCCGGTCTTTGGTTGATCGCGGCACCGTACGTGCTGGGTGCCGACGCCGGACTCACTGAGTCGGCTTACGATCTTTGGTTCTACAACCACATCGCTGTCGGCTTGCTTGCGGCGGGGCTCGGTGCCTACAGTGCGTACATGACCCGAGATCACCAGCAGGACACTCGCCGGACCAAAGCCTGAGCGGTCCCTTCTCTTCGTGATGTTTGGCAGAACTCGCTACAGCCACCGTCGAGAGAGTCGTTGTTGCCGGTAGACCGCGAGCTGGTACTGGGCCAGTAGTACCGAGGAAGCGATTGCCAGCACCACGAAGCTGCCGATGTATAACAGCGAACCCCCATGAAGAACCCCGTTCAGCAACTGCAGGAGCGCGAACACCGGAAGGCTGAAAGTAAACAGGCTGGTCCGAATCGGGAACTCCCGAGCCATTCGGATGAACGTATCCATCTCGGTCGCCACGTTGTCGTCCATTGTTCTGCTGGTTAACACCAGCATAAGGACGCTAATAACCGCTTCGAACGGCAGTAAGCCAGGATTTCCTCGGGTTCCGTGGGAGACCTGACCTGGAAACCAGCGACGTGAACAGGATTCATCCCCGCTCTAACGGGACGGGGCTTTCTCCTCGATTCTCCGTAAGGGAATCTCGACGAGGGGATCGGTGACGGGATCAACCATCGCTCAGAAATCGAGTAGGTACAAGGTTAAACTATGGGACAAAAGGAGTCCACGTATTCATACCCTCGATATCTGTCGGGTCATCCTTGTTGACTATCGCGCTCGCGTCGCTTCAGTCACCACGTCAACCCCTCGTACGTGATCCCGTTTCGCCGCTCGATTATCCGTCGACCGTCGATCACGACCGACTCCTCCATCGCGTCGAACTCGGCGTCCAGCGCCGCGAACTCGTCCCAATCGGTGACGACGAGCGCGCCGATCGCGTCGTCCAGCGCGTCCGCCGCGGCGGACGCGTACTCGACGTCCGGGAACCGCTCACGCATGGCCTCCGTCGCGACCGGGTCGTAGGCGACGACGGTCGCGCCGCGCTCGCGGAGCCCCTCGATCACGGGAATCGCCCGCGAGTTCCGGACGTCGTCGGTGCCGGGTTTAAAGGCGAGCCCGAGCACGGCCACCCGTTCGCCGGCGACGTCGACGTGGTCGTCGAGCAGCGAGAGGAGCCGTTCGGGCTGTCGGTCGTTCACCTCGACGGTCGCGTTCAACAGCGAGGGGTCGTACCCCGCGTCTCGCCCGGCGGCACGCAGTGCATCGACGTCCTTCGGAAAGCACGATCCCCCGTAGCCAACCCCCGAGCGGAGGAACCGCTCGCCGATCCGGTCGTCGAGACCGACGGCCTCCATCACCTCGTAGGCGTCGAGTCCGAACTCCTTACAGAGGTTGCCCAGATCGTTCGCCAAGGATATCTTCGCGGCGAGCGCGGCGTTGTTGGCGTACTTGATCATCATCGCCGTCTTCGGGTCCGTGTCGACGACGGGGATCTCGCGACCGTCGACGATCGGCTCGTACAGCGCGTGAAGCCGATCGCTGGCCGACTCGGAGTCGGTGCCGAGGACTATCTTGTCCGGGTTCCGGAAGTCGGAGACCGCCGTCCCCTCACGGAGGAACTCGGGATTGGTCGCGAGTTCGACCCGGTCGGCGGCGTCGCCCGCACCCGCGGCCAGCGCCGCACGGATCTCGTCGACCGCCGGCGGCGTGATCGTGCTCTTGACCACGACGAGCCCGCGCTCGTCCGGACCGAGTCCCGAGAGCGCCTCGCCGACCCCCCGGGCGGCCGCGGAGAGTGCGCCGAGGTCGATGTCGCCGTCCGGCTCCGACGGCGTCCCGATCGCGAGGAACGTGACGTCCGACTCGGGGATGTCGTCGTACGACGTCGTCGCGCGGAGGCGGTCGCCAGCGTTCCGCTCCAACAGCTCGTCGAGGCCGTGCTCGTGTATCGCCGCGTGCCCCTCGTTTACCGCCGCGACCACCTCCGAGTCGATGTCGATGGCGACTACCTCGTGGCCCACGTCCGCGAGACACGCCGCGAGCGTCGTGCCGACGTAACCGCTTCCGACGACGGATACCTGCATATCGATGTGATCGTTCCCCGCACCCATGAGCGTTCCGCGTCCGCACACCCGTCGGCGGAGCGGTCACACCGCCCGTCGGGGACCCCCGAGCGCGCCCGCTCCGGCAACTGCTTAAGTACGATCCCGTCGTAATCGGCTCGTATGCGCGTTGGCGACCTCCCGCTCGATCCCACGTTTCTCGATCACTTCCGGCACGAGGGGATCGAGGAGTTATATCCGCCACAGGCGGCGGCAGTCGACGCCGGGATCTGTGCGGGCGAGAACGTCGTCGCAGCGATCCCGACCGCCTCGGGAAAGACGTTCATCGCGGCGCTCGCGCTCCTCTCCGCGGACGGACCGGGGCTGTACGTCTGCCCGCTCCGCGCGCTCGCTCGGGAGAAGTACGAGACGTTCGCTGCGCTACCCGGCGTCGACGTCGGCGTCTCGACCGGCGACTTCGACGCGACCGGCGAGGAGCTCGCGAACAACGACGTCGTCGTCGCCACGAGCGAGAAGGTGGACTCAGCGATCCGGAACGGCGCGGACTGGGTCGACCGGCTCGCCTGCGTCGTCGTCGACGAGGTCCATCTACTCGGCGAGAAGCGCCGAGGGCCGACCCTGGAGGTGACCCTGGCGACGCTGCGGCGACGCACCCCCGACGTCCAGACCGTCGCGCTCTCGGCGACCGTCGACAACCCGGAGGCGATCGCCGAGTGGCTGGACGCGACCCTTGTCGAGTCCGACTGGCGACCGGTCGATCTCCGGACGGGCGTCTGCGTCAACGGTCTCGTCGATTTCGACGACGGAACGACGCTGTCGGTCGACCTCGATGGGACGGACGAACGTGAGGGCGCTGGCGGTTCCGGCGCTGGCGGATCTGGCGATGACGGGTCTCGTGACGGCGATGCGGACCGCACGGAGACGACGGTCGCGCTCGTTTCCGACGCCGTCGACGCCGGCGGGCAGTGCGTGACGTTCGTGCGATCGCGTCGAGCGGCGGCCGGACTCGCCGAGCGACTCGCCTCGGCAGGGCTCGCCGAGCGGAAGGGGATCGAGTCGGAGGCCGAACGGGTCGCGCAGGCGGCCACCGACGTCGACGGAACGCTCACTGGGGAACGACTCGCCGACTGTCTGCGCGGTGGCGTCGCGTTCCACCACGCCGGACTTCGGGCCGGCCACCGGGCGGTCGTCGAGGAGGCGTTCCGCAACCGCGAGATCGCCGCGATCTGTGCGACGCCGACGCTCGCCGCCGGGGTCAACGTTCCGGCGCGGCGAGTGATCGTCCGCGACCAGAAGCGGTACACCGGCTCCGGGACCGAGTGGCTCCCGACGCTCGAGGTCCACCAGATGTGCGGGCGCGCGGGTCGACCCGGACTGGATCCGTACGGCGAGGCCGTACTGCTCGGCGAGGCGTCGACGCGGGCGGAGCTGGTCGAGCGATACGTCGACGGGGACCCCGAGGCGGTCGAGTCACAGCTCGCGGATCCGGGCGCGCTCCGGACCCACGTGCTCTCGGCGGTCGCCACCGGATCGGCGACGACCGAGGCGGCGATCCTCGACGTGTTCGAGGGGACCTTCTACGCCCGCGAGGCGGGGGCGGGCGGGCTCGCGGACGCCGTCGCCGTCGCCGTGGACGACCTCGTCGGGATGGGAATGCTCCGCCGAGACACGGGAGCGGGCGTGGACGCCTACCGACTCGTTGCGACGCCGGTCGGCGAGACGACCTCGAAACAGTACGTCCGGCCGGAGACCGGCGAGCGGATCGTTTCGGGGCTCCGAACCGTGGCCGGAATGGCGAATCCGACGACGCTCACGGTGTTGGAGACGATCTGTGACACGCCCGACATGCAGGACACGTATCTCGGGAACCGCGAGCGCGCGGAGATCTATCGATTCGCCCGAGCGCACGCGTCGGAGCTGACGACGTCGATGACCGAAACGACGGACTTCGAAGGGTGGTTGGAGTCGGTGAAAACCGCTCGGATCCTCGACGAGTGGATAGAGGGAGCGACCGTCGAGGAGCTCGTCGAGGCGTATCGGATCGGTCCGGGAGACCTCGACTCACGGATCGAGCGGGCGGAGTGGCTGTTGAGCGCGTCGGACGCGCTCGCTGCAACCATCGAGGTGAGTGTGCCGGCGATCGGACGCGCACGGGGGAGACTCTAGCGGGGTAGGGCCATCAGTATCTAGCGGGATAGGGCCATCAGGATCGGCCTCGAGCGCCTGCATACAGCGGGAATCGGTCGAGGAGCGACGCGACCGGACCGAGCGAAGGAGCGCGAGACCGAACGACGCAACGGGTTCGAGACGGGCGGGGGTCACGTCGTCGCGACCCGATTAAAACCGGCCCCGTGTCAGTCGGCCGGTTCGACCGCGTGGTGATACGGCGTGCGGGCGATCGTCTCGCGCAGTTCCGCGAGCGACTCGCGACCTGCCTCGTTCGCGACCGACATCACGGCGAACACTTCCTGTCGGGATATCTTCACGCCGGCCTCGGTGAGCGCGTCCTCCGGACGCGTTCGGAGTTCGCGTAAGGTCCCGACCGCGAGCAGGTACGGGACCGACCACGCCTCGATCGTGTTCCCGTGCGACAGCGGCATCGTTTCGAGATACGCCTGTGCGTCGTCGAGGAACGACCGCGCGTAGTTCGCGGTTCGGTCGACGACCCGAGCGGACGATTCCCGGTTTTCGGGCGCGATGAGTTGCTCCTGGTCGACCCCTTCGTCCGCAAGCCACTCGGCGGGGAGGTAGACGTTGTTCTCCTCGGTGTAGTCGTCGTACACGTCCTTCGAGACGTTCACGAGCTGTAAGAGGAGACCGAACTCCTCGGCGGTTTCGCGGAGCCGCCGGGCGCGAGACTCGGCGACGTCGCCCCGGGTGAGGAGGTTCGTGATGAGGTTCCCGACGGTGCCGGCGGCGTAGTAGCAGTACTGTTCGAGCTCGTCGCGGTCGTCGATACGGAGTCCGCCCTTGTCGGCGTGCCGGTCGACGAACATCGCCATCCCGTCGACCATCTCGACGACCGGCGGGATGATGGCCTCGCGGGCCTCCGGATCCAACTGCTCGAACGTCGCGAGGATCGTCGGCGACTCGGCGACGACCGCCCAGTCGTCGCTTCGCTCCTCGGGTTCGGGGAGCCACTCGTCGATCTCCGCTCGGAACCGGTCGATGCTGACGTCCTCGTTCGGATCGATGGCTCGCTCGTACGTCCGGAGGACGTCGCTTTGCGCCGCGGGAGGAATGTGTCCGGCGTCCTCGACGGTGTCCGCGACGCGACAGAGGAGATAGCCGACACAGATCTGTGAGGCCATCGGCTCGTCCAACACGTCGACGGTCAACGCGAAGGTTCGGGAGACTCCTTGGACCGCCTCGTGACACCACGCGAGGTCGGGTTCGACGGAACCGTGTTCTCGTCCGCTCATTCGGTTATCGGTTGTTACGGCACGACCCATAAAAAAGCCTCGCGGGACGTGCTCGCAGGGAATCGACTTCGATATCGCTCGAAACCGACCGAATGCACCGTTTTGTCCCTTCGTAAACGACGAACCCGTGTACAACCGTGTGGAAACGGCTAAGGGATCCGATGGGGACGATATCGCATGGAGTTCACGCTGACGGCCGAGCAGCGACAGATTCGTGACACGGTCGCGGAGTTCGTCGACGAGGAGGTGGTCCCGCGTGCCGCGGAGATCGACGCAACCGACGAGTTCCCGGCGGATCTGATCGCCGAGATGGCCGATCTGGGTCTCATGGGGATGCCGTTCCCGGTCGAATACGGTGGCGCGGGTCTCGACTATCACAGCTACGCGATCGGGATCGCGGAGATATCTCGCGGCTCCGGCGGTCTCGGAACCGTCGTGGCCGCACACACGTCGCTGGCGGGGAACATGGTGTACGCGTTCGGCGACGAGCCGCAAAAGGAGCGGTTTCTCACGCCGCTGAACACCGGCGAAGACGTCGGCGCGTTCGCGCTCTCGGAGGCCGGCGCAGGGTCGGACGTGCCCGCGATGACGACGACCGCGGGCCGCGACGGCGACGGCTACCGAATCGACGGCGGGAAGCTCTGGATCTCGAACGGCTCCGTCGCGGACACCGTGATCGTCTTCGCGAAGACCGATCCCGACGCGGGTCGGAAGGGGATCTCCGCGTTCGTCGTCCGACCCGACGAGGACGACGGGTTCGTCGTGGAGGGGACCGAGGAGAAACTCGGCGACAAGGGCTGTCCGACGGCCGAGCTGCGGTTCGACGAGCTGTGGGTCCCGGAGGACCGCCTGCTGGGCGAGGAGGGCGAGGGGTTCGTACAGGCGTTGAAGACGCTGAACGGCGGCCGGATCACGATCGCGGCGCGCTCGGTCGGGATCGCCCGCGCGGCGCTCGCGGAGGCGACCGAGTACGCTCAGGAGCGCGAGCAGTTCGGCGGTCCGATCGCCGACTTTCAGGCGATCCAACACAAGCTCGCCGACATGGACACGAAGGTACAGGCCGCGACGCTCCTGATGCACAAGGCCGCGGACAGCAAGGAGCGCGACGAGGAGTTCATCAAGGAGGCCGCACAGGCGAAGCTGTACGCCTCCGAGATAGCCCGTGAGGTCGCCAACGAGGGGATCCAGATACACGGCGGCTACGGGTACACAAAGGACTTTCCCGCCGAGCGGTTCTACCGCGACGCGAAGCTCTCGGAGATCTACGAGGGAACCAGCGAAGTGCTCCGGAACACGATCGCGAACCGGCTGCTCGACGAGTAGCTCTTATTTGACTTTCGTGCCCGGTTCCGCGCCCTCGTAGGTCGTGAGGAGGTCCGCCTCCTCGCCGGCCGCGAGCACCATCCCGTTCGACTCGACGCCGAACAGCTCCGCCCGCTCCATGTTCGTGAGCACGATCACCTTCGTTCCCGGGAGATCGTCGACGTCGTGGAGTCGCTTGAGCCCGGCGACGATCGTCCGCGTCTCCGCGCCGAGGTCGACGGTCAACTCGAGGAGGTCGTCCGCTCCCTCGATGCCGACCGCGTCCTCGATCCGGCCGACGCGGAGGTCGAGTTCCTGAAACTCCTCGAAGCTGATCCGGTCGTCACTGATGGGTTCGATGTCGGTCATGTCGTCGGTGGTGTCGTCGTCGGTGGTGTCCGTGTGGTCGTCGGTCTCGTCGTCCTCGCTCCCGTCGTCTCGGTCGTCGTCGCGTTCGCCCTCCTCGGCCCCGGCGACGCGCGCCTCCAGCTTCTCGTTCAGTTCGTCGACGCGCTCGTCCGGGATCTTCTCGAACAGCTCGGTCGGTTCCGAGAGGTCGCCTGCGGGTGAGCGTCTGGCCTCGTCGACGGTGACCTCGTGGACCGACCCGGACTCGCCGAGCTGGTCCCAGAGGCGTTCGGCCTTCGCGGGAGCGATCGGCTCGAAGAGGACGGCGATCGCCTTCGCGATCGCGACGCAGTCGTGGATGACCTGTGCCGCGTTCTCGGGCTCGTCGTCGACGAGCCGCCAGGGCTCGTTGCGCTGGATGTACTCGTTGCCGAACCGCGCCAGGTCGGTGACGGCGTCGCCGAGCGCGCGGACCGAGTAGTCGTTGACCGCGGCCTCGACGTCGGCTATCGCCTCGTCGATGCGGTCGGCGACCTCCTCGCTCGTCGCGTCGACGTCGGGCGCGCCGTCGTAGTTGCGGTGGGCAAACAGGAGCGAGCGGTACAGGAAGTTCCCGACCGTCCCGACCAGTTCGGTGTTGACGCGGTCCCGGAACTTCTCCCACGAGAAGTCGACGTCCTGCTGGAACCCGCCGTTGGTCGCGAGGTAGTAGCGCAGCGGGTCGGGGTGAAAGCCCTCGTCGATGTACTCGTCGGCCCACACCGCGCGGTCGCGGCTGGTCGAGAACCCCTTGCCGCCGAGGGTGACGAAGCCGGACGCCATCACCGCCCGGGGCTCGGCGTGATCGGTCGCCTCGAGCATCGCCGGCCAGAAGATCGTGTGGTGTTGGATGATGTCGCGACCGATGACGTGGACTATCTCGCCGCCCTCGGGATGGGCCTCGCTGACTCCCTCCTTCCAGGCGGTCTCCCAGTCGAAGACGTCGGAGCCGACCCGGTCGGTGTACTGCTTCGTCGAGGAGATGTACTCGATCGGGGCGTCGACCCAGACGTATAACACGAGGTCCCGTTCGGAGCCTCCGTCGTCTTTCCCGGGCGACGCCGCCCCGTCCTCCGGGTAGTCGATCCCCCAGTCCATATCGCGGGTGATACACCAGTCCTGGAGCCCCTGCTCGATCCACTCGCGGGGTTGGTTGCGGGCGTTCGAGGTCCCCTCCAGTCGGTCGAGGAACCCCGAGAGGTAGTCGGCGAACTCCGAGACGGCGAAGAACTTGTGGGTACGCTCGCGGTACTCCGCGGGGTTGCCCGTGATCGTCGAGACGGGCTCGTCGATCTCGCCGGGCTCGAGGTGCCGCTGACAGCCCTCGTCGCACTCGTCGCCGCGGGCGTGTTCGCCGCAGTACGGGCAGGTCCCTTCCACGTAGCGGTCGGGGAGGAACTGGTCGTCGACGGGGTCGTACGCGACCATGATCTCCTTTTCGTACACGTGGCCGGCGTCCTCCAGATCACGGACCAGCGCCTGTGTCGTCTCCGTGTTCGTCCGGTCGTGAGTGTGGCCGTAGTTGTCGAACTCGACGTTGAACTTCGGGAACGTTTCGGCGTACCGCTCGTGCCAGTCGAGCGCGAACGTCTCGGGGGAGACGCCCTCCTGCTCGGCGTTGACCGCGACGGGCGTCCCGTGCATGTCCGAGCCGGAGACGAACGCGGTCTGCTGTCCGAGCCGTCGGAGCGCGCGAGAGAACACGTCGCCGCCGACGTACGTGCGGAGGTGACCGATGTGGAGGTCGCCGTTGGCGTACGGCAGACCACAGGTCACCACCGCGGGGGATTCGGTGGGGAAGTCGTCGTGGCTCATGAGATGTGCGTGTTCGATAGGTCGGGCATACGGGCCAAAAACCCGCTGGTTCGTGGTCGAGATCGGCGACTCGCTAACGACGCTCCGGCGGTCGACAGTCCTCCGACGGTCGACGGTGCTCCGGCGATCCTTCGGCGGCCCTCCGGCGATCCTCCGGCGGCCCTCCGGCGATCCTTCGATGACCGGCGTGTGGAACTGGTCTCCAGATGCGGGAGACTCAAATTACGGTTTAACCCACCCGAGAAGCTAACCGGATCCGGACGATACCCGGAGGTAACTCCGCTTTCACGCCTATGCCCAAGCTACTCCCCTCGCGAACGGATCCGGATATCGACCGCAGCGGCGATCCGTCCGTGTTGTACGTCGACGACGATCGGACGAAGGAGCTGGTGTCGACGCTCGCTTCGGAGACGACGATGGACGCGTTCCGTCGGCTGAACGAGGATCCGCTGACGGCCTCCGAGCTGTCCGACGACCTCGATCTGTCGATTCAGAACGCGAGCTACCACCTGGACAAGCTCCAGGAAGCCGGCCTCATCGAGGTCGTCGACGTCTGTTACTCGGAGAAAGGTCGAGAGATGAACGTGTACGCGGTGGCGCGCGAGCCGCTCGTGCTCGTGTTGGGGACGGAAAACGACGGTCCGCGCGTCCGAAAGGCGTTCGCCGGACTGGCCGGCGTCGTCGGCGCGCCGGCGATCGCGATCGCCGCATGGCGCTCCGTCGCGAACCTCGTCGACGACGTCGTCGGGACGTAGTGGCTTCCAACTCGTGTGCTCGGAGCGTCTCGGGAGCGACCCGTGTGAGTACAGACGGATTCACCGATCGTCCGGTTCGAGGTCGGGAAACGCGAACACCGGTCGCGGCGTGACGAGATCGCTTCCCGAGCGCGGCCGTGTTGGAGGAACTCCGCCGTCAGCGCCACACGGAGGGTGTGCTCGCCGACGTCGCGTTGTCTCTGGAAGTCACGCAGTCTCCGGCCCGTGGGCTCCCGTCCAGTGTGGCAACACACCACGTTTCCGGTGAACGGATCGGGTCTCGTCCGGGGTCGAGCGCGGCGTTCACGACACCGGGTTTCCGGAGGCGTCGTGCCGTCTCGTTCCGAGGTACGGGATCGAAACAGGGCTCGACACAAGACACAAGGCGTCACGGGCGTATCGGTCGGGTATGCAACCCTCCAAGGAGCGAGCGGGGTCGGACGGCGACCCGCTCGACGATCTCGACGACCTCCTCGACGACGACCTCGCGGGCGAGAGCGGCCGCGACGCCGTGGCCGATCGCGATGCGCCGGAAACGACCCCGTCCGGCGGCGGGTCCGAGCGGGGCGGACGTCCCGCCGGTCGCGTCGGGATCGAGGGTCGCTGGTTCTCGATCAAGTCGTTCGCCGTCGCCGTGATCGCGTTGGGGCTCGGCGTGTTCCTCGGCGGGATGATCCCGCTTATCGGCGGGACGATCGGCCACGCCGCGGGCGTGTTCCTCGGTGCGTTCCTCGCCGGCCTCCTCTTTTCGACCGGTAGGTACGCCGAAACCGGACTCGCGGGAGCCGGGATCGGCGGCGGCAGCGCGCTGTTGAACGTCCTCGGGATCGGCTTTCTCCCGATCGGACTGCAGTACGTCCAGGAGTGGGGCGTCGCCCTGCTCGCCGTCGGCGGCGGGATCGGGCTGGTGGTCGCACTTGTCGGACACTACTTCGGTCGCGACCTCCGCGCCGGGCTCACCGGGGAACTCCCGGAGTAGCCGACTCCGTCGACGGCTCCGCCTCGGTATTTAAACACCTGTACATTGAATCCGGATCGTTACCGCGACAGGTTCGTATTCTCGCGTATGAGGAATCAGAGACCGGAACCGCCACCGTTCGGAGGGATCGCCTCGTCCGAAGGGGAGGCCAACTGCCGATACATGCTCACGTACGATGGCACCGAGGACGCTCACGAGAGCGACTTCGAGAGCTGGCTGTTGGAGTGGATGCTCGCCTGGACCGAGGACCCCGACGTTCGCCGAGTCGACGCCGAACCGGCCGTCGACGGCGGTCGCGATCGGATCCGCATCGATACCGACCGTCGAGACTGTGTCGTCCCTGACCAGCATCGACGACTGGTTCGGGACCTCTGCGAACGCGTCACGGAGCTCTCCGCTCGCTGTGAACCACCGCTGTCGGCCCCGTATTCGGTCGACATCGAACGAGACTGTGCTATTGAGGTGCACGGATGACCAAACACGACGACGAAACGAATCCCACCGACGAGACGAACGCGACTCCCGACGACGACCCCACCGTCCGAGCCGACGCCGAGGACGGGTGGCGGATCGTCGTCGCGGTCAAGCAGGTACCGGACTCCGACGAGGTGAACATCGATCCGGACACCGGGCGGCTCGACAGGTCGAGCGCGCCCGCCGTGCTCAACGCGCCCGACCGCGACGCGCTGGAGGCCGCCCTCTCGATCCGCGACGAGGTCGGCGGAACGGTCACCGCCATCACGATGGGGCCGCCGAACGCGGCCGCCGTGTTGGAGGAGGCGGTCGCGATGGGCTGTGACGACGCCGCGCTCGTGACCGACCGGGCGTTCGGCGGCAGCGACACGTGGCCGACCAGCTACGCGCTCGCGGAGACGGCGACGTACCTCGACGCCGACGTGGTCGTCGCCGGCGAAGAGACCACCGACTCCTCGACCGGACAGGTGCCGCCGGGGATCGCCGCACACAACGGGTGGGCACAGCTCACGTACGTCGAGGAGCTGGATCCCCTCCCCGAGGAGGACCGGCTCGCGGCGCGCCGCGACGTCGAGGGCGGGCACGAGCGCGTCGCCGCAGACCTTCCGGTCGTCGTCGCGGCCGCGTACGGCGAGTTCGACGCGCGGCCGGCCGAGCTCCATCGGAAGATCTACGCCGAGAACGACTTCGAGCCGTTGGAGCTGACCACCGAGGAGCTCGAGATCGACGCTGACGACGTGGGGATGAACGCCTCGCCGACGCAGGTCGGCGGGATGGAGACCGTCGAGCCCGTCGAGCGGGCCAACGAGGTCGTCGATACGCCGGCGGAGCTGCTCGACGCGATCGTCGCGGCCACGGAGGTGGACGGATGAGCGACGACGCCGAGCAGACGACCGACGCCGGGGACGGAGACGAGGCCAGCGAGGTCGACCTCGCGAGCGACGTCTGGGTGTTCATCGAGGAACACGCCGGCGACACGATGGCCGTCTCGTGGGAGCTGCTCACCGAGGGGCGACGGCTCGCGGACGACCTCGAGGAGGACCTCGTCGCGCTCGTGATCGGCGAGGACGTCGACGACGTGGCGACCGAGGCGATCGAGCGGGGCGCGGACCGCGTTCTCGTCGCCGACGACCCCGTGTTCGAGCCGTACCGAGCGGACCCGTACGGGACGCAGTTCCGCGAGATGGTCGAGGAGCGAAACCCCGGGATCGTGCTCATCGGCGGGACCCACACCGGTCGGGACTTCGCCGGGCGGGTCGCGGTTCCGGCGCACGCCGGACTCACCGCGGACGTGACCGAGCTCGACGTCGACGACGACGGGCAGCTGCTCGCCCGCCGGCCCGCGTTCGGCGGGAACGTCCTCGCGGAGATCGTCTGTCCCGAACACCGCCCGCAGATGGCGACCGTTCGTGCGGGCGTGTTCGAGGCCGCGGATCCCGATTCCGAGGCCGTCGACGGCGACCCGGCCGACCGGATCGAGCGGGTCGACGTCGTCGTCGACGAGGAGCACACGGTCACCGAGGTGCTCGAACGCGACGTCGGCGACCGAGCCGACATCACCGACGCGGATCGGCTCGTCGCCGTCGGCGGCGGCGTCGAGGGGAACCTCGACCCCGCGATCGAACTTGCCGAGGCGCTCGACGCGGACCTCGCGGCCAGTCGGAAGGCGGTCGACGAGGGCTGGGTCGAGGGCGCGCGACAGGTCGGTCAGACGGGGAAGACCGTCCGACCGGAGCTGTACGTCGCGCTCGGGATCTCCGGTGCGGTCCAGCACATCGAGGGGATGAACGACGCCCGGACGGTCATCGCCGTCAACAACGACCCCAACGCACCGATCTTCGAACACGCCGACTACGGGATCGTCGGCGATCTCTTCGAGATCGCACCGCGGCTCGCGGTCCTGCTCGATGAGGAAACCGATCCCGAGGAGGTAGTGCAATGAGCGACACGTCAGCGGACGACGGAGAGGAGGCCCGCAGCGAGCCGGTCGCGGAGCCGGACTACGACGGCGCGTTCGACGCGATCGTCGTCGGAGCCGGGCTCGCCGGGAGCGCCGCGGCGGTGACGATGGCCAACGACGGGCTCGACGTCCTGATGATCGAGCGGGGGCGATACCCCGGCGCGAAGAACGTGTTCGGCGGGGTCCTCTACACGCCGACGCTGCGCGAGCTGGTCGACGTCTCGTCGGCCCCCGTCGAGCGGTACGTCGCGGAAAAGCGGTTCAGCATGCTCTCGGAGACCGACGAGACCGCGGTGTCGCTGCGCCCCGGCGAGTGGCACGATCCGCCGCACAACGACTCGTACACGGTGCTTCGCGGCGAGTTCGACCGCTGGTTCGCCGAGCAGGCGGTCGACGCCGGGGCCGTGCTCCTCACGGAGACGACCGTGACCGGACTGATCCGGAGCGACGGCGGACGGATCGTCGGCGTCGAGACGGACCGACCGAACGGCGACATCACGGCCGACTACGTCGTGCTCGCCGAGGGCGGGAACTCCCTCGTGAGCGAGGGAGCCGACCTCAAGAAGCCGGAGCGAGCGGAGAACGTCGCGGTCGGCGTCAAGGAGGTGCTGGAGTTCCCCGAGCGCGACGGCGTCATCGAGGACCGGTTCCGCCTCTCCGACGACGGCGGCGTCTCGTACCACTACTTCGGCGACGGTGCCGTCGGTGACGCGGTCGGTGGCGGGTTCATCTACACCAACGGCGACACGATAAGCGTCGGGCTCGCGTACTCCATCGCCGACGCGAGGGGGCGACAGCCCGATCCGGAGGGAACGCTGAACGCCTTCAAGTCCCATCCGGCGGTCGCGCCGCTCGTCAGGGACGCGCGCACCGTCGAGTACGGCGCGAAGGCCATTCCGGAGGGCGGCCACGAGTCGATCCCGCAACTCGTCCACGACGGCGCGGCCATCGTCGGCGACGCCGCGGGGCTCGTGTTGAACAACGGCGTCCATCTGGAGGGGACGAACATGGCGGTCGAGAGCGGCTATCTCGCGGGCGAGGCGATCGCCGAGGCCGCCCGACGGGACCGGATCGACGAGGGCGCACTGCGATCGTACCCCGAGCGGTTGGACGAGTCGTTCGTCGTGCAGAACCTGGAGCGGTACGGCTGGCTGATGGACCGCGTCGAGGAGGACCGCGACCTGATCTTCGAGGAACTGCCCCACGCGCTGGCGGACGCCGGCGCGGAGTACTTCCGGATCGACCGGGAGCCGAAGGAGCGCCACGCCGAGGAGGCGCGCGACCGGATCCTCGATACCGTCGGCGGCTGGCGCGGCGCGGCGAAGCTCGCGTACCGCTACCGCAAGGTGATTCGATGAGCACTACCACACCCAACGTTCCGAACGTCAGCCCGGAGGGACCGTCCGCGGAGAACGACTCGCTGGAGGACCGGCTGTACACGGTCCGATACGACGACGCCGGCGAGTCGCACCTCGACGTGAAGGTGCCCGGAATCTGTGCGGAGTCGTGTCACAGCTACGACTGCGTCGACGTCTGTCCGGCCAACGTGTGGCGGGAGGGCGAGGACGGGGTTCCCCACATCGCCTACGAGAACTGTCTGGAGTGCGGGAGCTGTCGCTGGGCGTGCCCCCAGGGCAACGTCGAGTGGACGTACCCGACGCGCGGAGCCGGCGTGACCTACAAGAACGGGTAAGTGGATCCGACCGCTCGGTCACCGTATGACCGAGCAGCTGTACCTCATCGACGACGCAGTCTCCACGTTCGAGGCCACCGTGGAGCGGACGCTCGACGACCGGATCGTCCTCGATCGAACGCACTTCTACCCGACCGGCGGCGGCCAGCCGCACGACACCGGCACGCTCCGCATCGCCGAGGGACCTGACGGGGGCGACGCCCGGCGGTGGCGCGTCGTCGACGTCGAGAAGTCGGACACCGTGTATCACACGCTCGAGCCGGCGACCGGCGGCGCGGAACGGCTTCCGGAACCGGGAACGTCCGTCGTCGGCGAGATCGATCGGGAGCGACGCCGTGCGCACTCGCGATACCACACCGCTCAACACCTGCTGTCGGCGCTGCTCTTGGAAGCGTTCGACGCGCGGACGACCGGCAACCAGCTGTACGCGGACCACGCACACCTCGATGCGGCGTACGACCGATTCGACGACGAGGAGTTGGCGCTGATCGAGCGGCGGCTCAACGAACTCGTCGACGACGCTCGTCCGGTCGAGAGCTACACCATGGACCGCGAGACCGCGGAGGCGACGCTCGACACCGACCGGACGCGGATCGACCTCCTCCCGACGTCGATCACCGAGCTACGGATCGTCGAGATCGGCGACGAGGCCGACGGCGACGAGGCGGACGACGACGAGGCCGACGGCGACGAGACCGGCGGCAATGAGGCCGATGGCGACGAGACCGGCGGCGACAAGACCGACGGCGGCGGCGCTCCGTACGATCGAACCGCGTGTGCGGGAACGCACGTGAAAAACACGTCCGAGATCGGCGAAATAGTCGTCACCGGGAGAGAGACGAAGGGGAGCGACGAGGAACGAGTGAACTTCGTTCTCGCGGACCACGCGTCGACGACCGAGGCGGAGGGTGAGCGCCGGTCGACCGATAGCTTATAAACAAGGGTCGATCGCGTGGTCGATCCGCCGCCGACATGGCGGATTCGTCGAACGCGAGACACCCACGTCACCCGCTCACATGCCGTTTGTGGGCGGATCCATCCGATTTGTTCGGTGTGTGTTAACTACTCCCATATATGTCTCCTCCGGTACTTTTATACCTGAGAGTCGAGTATGTCCAGTCACCAGAACGCCTCCGGCGCTGGTTGGATCGCACGCTGAAATGAACGGGAGTTCTTATCCACGGCATGACGCACGAGGGCGAGCGTCCGCCATATCCGGAGCGGTGATGGAGAGATAGAAAAATGGTAACGAAAGAAGAAGTCATCGAACAGTACGATATCGAAGCGATGGAAGCGGAAGACAACGTGGACCTGTCGGAGGACGACCTCGATAACGGGTCCAAAGGACAGCTCATCAAACGCGCCGGTCAGCTGCGAGACCGACGCAACGAGCTGAACCAGATGGCCTCCGAGCGAGCCTCGAAGCGCGACGACCTCAACGCGAAGACGCGCGAGAAGGTCGACGAGGCCCAGGAGCACCGCGAGAAACGCGACGAGCTCAACGAGCAGGTCCAGGAGCACAAGGACAGCCGCAACGAGCTCAACGCGGAGGCCAACGAACTGTTCGATCAGGTCGAGGAGATGAAACAGGACATGGAGCTCGGCTCCGGGAAGTCCATCGAGGAACTCAAAGAGGAGATCGAGGACCTCGAGTTCCGTCAGCAGACGGAGGTCTTAGACGCCGAAGACGAGCGCGAGCTCATCGAGAAGATCGACGACAAACGAGAGAAGCTCGCGGACAAAAAGGAGAAGGTCGACGACTCCAGCGAGCTCGACGAGCTCGTCGAGGAGGCCGAGGAGGTCCGCTCCGAGGCGTCCCAGCACCACCAGAAGGTGACGGAGCTCGCGGACAAGGCCCAGGAACACCACAACAACATGATCGAGGCCTACCGGGAGGCCGACGACATCCGTGACGAGGCCGACGAGATGCACGACCTGTTCGTCGAGGCCCAGGAGGCGGCCGACCGCCACCACGAGGACTTCGTCCGCGTCCAAAAGCGCCTGCGCGAGCTCGACAAGAAGGAGGAGCGCGAGCGGAAGGACGAGCGTGCGGAGAAGCGCGAGGAGGAGAAGGAGGAAGCCGAGGAGATCTACCAGAAGTTCAAGGAGGGCGAGACGCTCGACACCGAGGACCTGATGAAGCTCCAGAAGACCGGCCTGCTGTAAGCGACCCGACGACACGCTGCCGTTTTCTCCCGACGACGCCCGACCGCCGAGAGCCCCGTCTCTTAAACGGGAGCACGACCAATCGGACGTATGCAAAACGATCCCCGGTCGAAGGGAAGCGCGCTCATCGTCGCCGTCGTGGTGCTCACCGCGACTGCAACGCTCGCGTTCCGACGGATCGCCGCCAAACTCACTTGCGGTCGGATCGGCGACGCCGACGAGTACAACGCCGCCAAGGTGGACGTCTCCGGACCGATCGTCCGTGATCGGGGACGGCCGTCCCCGCTGTCGGGGCAGATCGGATCGACCGCCGACGAGGTCGTCGAACTGATCGAGGACGCCGACGACGACGAGTCGGTCGAGGCGCTCCTCGTGGAGCTCAATACGCCCGGCGGAGCGGTGTTGCCGAGCGACGACATCCGACGCGCGGCCGCCGAGTTCGACGGCCCGACGGTCGCGTACGCGACCGATCTGTGTGCGTCCGGCGGCTACTGGATCGCCAGCGGCTGCGACGAGCTGTGGGCACACGACGCGAGCCTCGTCGGCTCGATAGGCGTCGTCGGATCGCGGCCGAACGCCGCCGGACTCGCCGAGAAGCTCGGTATCTCCTACGAGCAGTTCACCGCGGGAGAGTACAAGGACGCCGGCGTCCCGCTCCGTGAGATCGAGGAGGACGAACGCGAGTACCTCCAGGGGATCATCGACGGCTACTACGAGCAGTTCGTCGAGACGGTCAGCGAGGGGCGCGGGATGGATCCGGAGGACGTCCGCGAGACGGAGGCCCGCGTCTATCTCGGCACCGACGCCGCGGAGATCGGTCTCGTCGACGACCTCGGCACCCGTGACGACGTCGAGGCGCGACTCGCCGACCGGATCGGCGACGACGTCGAGATGCGCGATTTCACGCCCGATCGCGGGATCGTGGAGCGACTCGGGATCGGCGCGGAACGGGTCGCGTTCTCGGCCGGCAGCGGCGTCGCCAGCGTCTTCACCGACGACGGCGGGGACGTCGACGTCGAGGTTCGATAGCCCGGATCAAGGGGCCGGAACTCACCGTCGCAGCCGGGTCGAGGGCTCGTCGGCCGAGACGATCGTCGAACCGTCGCTCTCACTCGCCTCGACAGCGACGTCGAACCCGAAGCGACGAGCGACCGCGACGGCGCTCTCGACGTGATCGGTGACCGTCGGGATCCGAATTCGTCCGCCGACGAGCGCGAGGATGGGAACGAGCTGGTCCGCGAGGTGACGATCGACCGCTCCGGAGCCGTCGCGCCACGCTCGGAGATCGTCGACAGCGGCGTTCGCGACGTCTTCCGCCGGGACTCCCGGCTCACCGAGTGCGGAGAACCCGGCGATCGGGACCGGCGTCCCGGACCGCCGATCCACCTCCACACGGATCACGACGACCGCACCGGTCGACCGGGCCTCGACGTACTCGGCACTACGGGACGCCACCGCGAGCCCCGCGTTCGAGAGTCGGTCGCCGGCGGTTCGTGCGAGACGATCGGCGACGTTCGCGTCCAACAGATCGTCGGATGCGGCGGCGGCGACGCGAACCCGGCTCGGAGGGAAACGCTCGTGCAACGCGATCGGCTCGAGCGTCGACGGCGCGGCCGTGAGCAGGATCGTTCCGCCGCCGGCGGGATAGAACCCTCGCCGCGTGATCTCGAGGGACGTCGCGAGGCCGGACGCCCGGAGGGCCCCGAGCGTGACGCCGCCGAAGTAGTCGGCCGGTGGCGACCACGCGACGTCGGTGCCGCCGGAGACGCGAAGCCGAACGACACCGTCGGCGACGAGCGCGGCCGGGAGGACCGTCGAGCAGACGAGCGTCGCGCTCCCGGCGGTGCCGACGTCGACGTCGACGTCGCCGCCGTCGACCGGGCCCGGCTCGAAGGCGACGGTGTCGCTTCCGATCTCGACGCCGGTCGCGTCCCCGTCGGAGACCGCACATGCGGCCTCGATGCACGCGACGTGTTGGGGTTTCAGTCCGGGATCGGGACGGTCGCCCCTGACGTCGCCGATCCGCACGGCCCGACCCGTCCCGATGGAGAGTCCGAGCGCGGTCCGAAGCACGCCGCCGCCACCGTCCCCACCGTCGATCTCGATCATGCGTTCCGTCGACGGCGGCGAGGGTTATCTCCGTCGACGGCGATGGGTATCTCCGTCGTCGCCTTCGTCGACCGAGTGGGTTTTTATTCGGGGGCGATGTGAGCCAACACGTGACGACGCTGGTCATCTGCGTGGACCGGTCCGGTGCGATCGGACGGACCACGAACGTCCCGATGCCCGTCGCCGGATGGGAGGCGGTCAGGTCGCTCGTGACCGACGTCGGGCTCGGGGACCCCGAGGACGCCAGCGTCAACTGTTTACTGGAGGCGCTTCGGGTCGCCCGCGACCTCAGAGACGAGCGCGAGGAGGCGGTCGTCGCGGTCGTCTCCGGCGCGAGCGACTCCCCGATCGGTGCCGATCGGTCGATCGCTGCACAGCTCGACGATCTGGTCGATCGGTACGACCCGTCGTCGGCGATCGTCGTCGTCGACTCCGCCGAGGACGAGCGAGTCCTCCCGATCGTCGAATCGCGGGTGCGAGTCGACTCCGTCGACCGCGTCGTCGTGAGACAGGCACACGACCTCGAATCGACGTACTACCTACTCAAACAGTTCCTCGCGGACGAACAGCTCCGGTCGACGGTGCTCGTTCCGTTCGGCGTCGCGTTGCTCCTCCTGCCGGCGCTGTTCTACTGGCTCTCTCCCGCCGCCGCCGTCGCCGGCGTCGCCGGACTGCTCGGTGCCGCGCTGCTTTATAAGGGGCTCTCGATAGACCGGACCGTCGCGGGGATGCCGGACCGCGTTCGGGAGGCGCTGTACGCGGGTCAAGTGTCGATCGTCACGTACGTCGTCGCCGGGGGGTTGACGCTCGTGGGGCTGTTCTTCGGCGCGCTGTCGGTCTCGAGTCTCGGCTCGGACGTGCCCGCGTTAGTCGAGGTGATGGAGTTCGCGTACGCGGCCGTCCCGTGGCTCGCCGTGGCGGGGCTCACGGCCGCCGTCGGTCGACTGCTCGACGAACTGATACGGGACGAGGGGATCCGGACGCCGTACCTCAACCTCCCGTTCGTGATCGTCGCCGTCGGACTCGTCGTCCGCGGGTTCGCCGGCTACTTCCTCGAACAGGAGTCGATACTCGAGCCCGTCTCGGTGGCGGGAATCGCGGTCTCGCCGGTCCAGCGACTCGCGGCCCTGGTCATCGCCGGAATCGTCGTCTCGCTCGTCGGCGTCAAGCTCGCGAGCGACGTGGGCACGGAGACGCTCGAGGAGGTCATCGACTCCGACGGCGACGCCGAACACGAGTGAGCGGACCGCTGAAGGCGTCTACGGCACCTCGATCCGTTCGAGGTCGCTCTCCAATCCGTCGACGAACTCGTTGTACGCCCGGACGAACTCCCTGAACGGGTCGGCGTACTCTCTGACGTCCGCGGCCGACGGGGCCTCGTACTGCGAGAGCAGGTACACGCCGCCGGAGCCGCCGACGCGGAGGTACGAGACGTCCCCTTCGTCCCACTTCAGCTCCCATCGGAGTCCGCCCACGCGGGTCGTGAACGTCCCGTAGTCGTCCCCCTCGTACCGGTACACCTCGCCGGCGATGACGCGACACGTGTCCCTGATCGCGTCGAGCACGCGGTCCCGTTCGGCGACGACGTCGGCGGTCGAGACGGGTTCCGGGAACTCGGCGCTCACGTCGTCGAGGACGCCCGACAGCGAGTCGACGTGGTCGTTCCACGCCGTCACCAGGTTCGGGTAGTCGTCGAGCGCGGTCGCCAGATCCGCCGGATCGGGCGGCTGCTTGGTCGAGACGACGTACGTGTCGGAGCCGCTCGACGGCGAGAACAACAGGAACTCCAGTTCACCCGCCTCGTGTTTCACCGTCCACTCGCCGCCGGGCGTCGACAGTTCGATCCGACCGTACTCGCCGCCCTGGAGCCGCGCGAGTCGGTAGGCGATGGTGCCGGCGTGATCGCGAACGGCGGCGACGACGTCGTCACGACGCGCGGCGAGTTCGTCGACGTCGTCGACGTCGACGTCGAGGTCGAAAGACGAAGGGGAGGTCACGACCGACACCGGGGGCCGGGAGAAGTTAATCGGTTCGGAGCGTCCCGCTCGGCGGTCCTCCCCCAGCACCTCACTCGATCGACGCCCGGATCTCCGACAGCCGCTCGGTGTCGTCGATCCCCGACCGGAGCACGACCGCGAACACGTCATCTCGGTCTTCGTTGGGTGCGTCACCGCTCAGGATCGCGTCGGAGCCGGTTTCCTGCGCAAGCCAGCGTCGGCCGTCGGCGATCGCCGTCCGGTTGAGCCACGCCGGGGGACCGCCGACCACGAGCAGCGTCCGGTCCGCCCGACCCTCGGGGACCTCGATGCTGCCCTTTCCGCGAGCCGCCTTCCGAATGACCGTCTCGACGGCGGACACCGCCGCGCTGGTGTCGACCTCGGCCGGCTTCGAGGAGCCGAACAGACCGAACCCGAACCGGGAGCCGGACTCCGGCGGCTCGATCCCCTGTGTCGCGTAGCCGATCGCGGCGATCTCCCCGTCCGATCCGACCGCGCGGGCGACGTCGCTCGCGTCGAGTACCTGCTGTGGCGTCGAGACGTCGTCACCGGCTTCGCCCGCACCGAACAGCGCGACGATCCGCTCGACGATCGCGGCGTTGACACGCGGAGCGGCGTCCGCGATCGTCTCGTCCGCCCGGACCCACGAGTCGTTATCGAACGGGAACACGGCGTCGACGCGGGCGGAGAGCGCGTCCAGCGTTCGGGCCGCGTTCTTGTCCGCGAGCGGTCGACGGGGAGGGCTCTCGTCCCGACCCTGATCCGTCGTTCGAGGGTCGGTTTCACCCCTCGCCGGGAGCACCCCGAGCGCGTACGTCGGCGCGTCGTACAGCCGGTCGAGCTCCTCGGCGAGCGCGGGCGCGGCACCCGCCCCCGCGGCCCCGCCGAGGCCGACGACGAGCAGGAACGCCTCCGCGATCGAGGGTCGCTCGTCGTCCATCTCTCTCGTCAGTTCGTCCGCGTGTGCCGTTCCGAGCCGTCGTCCGGCGTGGAGGTCGCCACCGAGTCCGTCACCCCCGGCCGCGTCGCCGAAGCGATACCGTCGGTCGTCGTCGAGATGTCGGAGCGAGCCGAGCGCGTCCATATCGGTGTCGAACGCGGAGAGGCCCTGGAGAAGCCGGTCCCCGTCGTGTTCGGCCGCGAGTCCGTCGACGATCCGGCACCCGGCACCGCCGAGCCCGATGACGTGCAGGCGCATACAGTCGGTCGGTCGACTGGCGGGGATTTAGTGTTTCGGCACCGACGACGTCGCCGGTCTACATGAGAACCGATCGATGCGCCCCAACGGGGCGAGCGGGGCACAGGGAACGAACGCGACGCGGTGCCCTGTCGTGTTCCGGGGGTCAGTCCCACGTCACCCACAGCAGGAACGCGAGCGCGACCGTCTGGAAGACGTGGACGACGATGTTCGCCCGCCATGCCAGCGGCGGCATGTCCGTGGCGAACCACGCCGCCAACACCGGGTGGAACAGGTAGAAATACAGCGACAGCGCGTTCTGTGCGAGCAGCAGGACGCCGAACACCGCCAGTCCCAGCGAGTGTTTCGACCGGAAGGTCCGGTAGTTTCGCGCCCAGATCCACGTGAGCCCGATCAGCATCGCGACGTTCAGCGTGACGCTGATCCGCGCGACGTCTATCCAGTCGATCATCCCCCCGTCGCCTCCGTTCGCGTCGTCCCGGTCATTGTGATAGCTCCTCCGAGATCTCCTCGACGAGATCCCAGTTCCGCTGTGTGTTCTCGGTCGGATAGTACACCGTGCCGTAGCCGTCGCCCGTCCGTTCGACGACGTCGTGGTCGCGGAGCACGTCGAGGTGGTGTCGGACCGTCGTGTAATCCAGTTCCAGGTGCTCCGCCAGCTGGTTCGCGTTCCGCGGTCGGTCGTCGACGGCACGGAGGATCCGAACGCGATTGGGGCCGCCTCGGGTGCCGGTGAGCACGTACCAGAGGACGGCTTCCATACGGTTTTCGAGGGACGGAGCGCGCCTAAAGCTACCGTTCCCCGCACCGGGTATCGGACTGATCGTCGGACCGGTCACCGGTCGCGATCGACCGGTCGGCGTCGGCTCGTTCAGTCGTGAGTGGCGTCGACGACGAGCTCGAGGTCGAAGGGTTCGTCAGCGGGGGCCGCGTCCGGGTCGAGATAGCCGATCGCGAACGCGGAGTAGACGGTGCCGGCCTCCGGAGAGACGTCAAAGGTGGCGACCACGTCGCCGTCGACGTCGGGTGTCGCGGGCCGGACTTCGAGCTCGTAGTCGTCAGCGGGGACCTCGACCGAATCGGCTGCACCGAAGGGTACGTCCTCGAAGACGGGATCGCCGTCGACGGTCACGTCGACGTTGGGCGCGTCGGGCGAGGCGTGGACGAGTCGGAGTCGAGCGTTTTCGCCGGGGTCGGAGACGTCGTCCGCGTACACCTCGACACCGAACGATCGGTTCTCCTCGGCGAGTTCGCCCAGCGCGGCGACCGTGAACGACCCCTCGGGGACCGCCAACGGCTCGTCGAAGACGACCGCTTCCACGTCGCCCGCAGCGGTGATCGTGACCGCGTACTCGCCGGCCGGGAGTTCGAGATAGTCGCTAACTGCCCGGAACGGCACGTCCTCCAACACGGGCGCATCGTCGACGTACACGTCGACGTTCGGTGCGTCCGGGGAGAGGTGAGCGACGCGCAGATCCGACTCGCCCGCCGGCTCGTCGTCGGCCGCCTCCCCGCCGTCCATCTCCTCATCGGCCGTAGCGTCGTCGGGCGCTTCGGTTTCCTCCGGGTCGTCCGTCGGGTCCGGCTCGTCCGTCGGGTCCGGCTCGTCGTCCGCACAGCCGGCGAGCGTTCCGACGACTGCGATGCCACCGACCGTCTTCAGTACCGTCCGTCGCTTGTGGGTTGTCATCGACGTCCGGACGAAGGAACTCGCCGGATATGAAGGATTTCCGAGGTTTATCCGAGATGGATCCGAGGTGGTTCCGGGATCGCACCGGACTCTCTCCGGAATTCGCCCTGTCCGTCGCGGGGTCGACCCCGGGTGCGTCTCGGCGAACGAGGAGGTCGACCCCGGGCTCGTTTCGGCGAACGAGGAGGTCGACCCCGGGCTCGTTTCGGCGAACGAGGGGGTCGGCCGTCAGGGGCGCGTCTCGGCGACTCGTCGGATCGCTCGCGAGAGCACGTCGATACCGACTCGGATGTCGTCTTCCACGACGTCGAACGCGTCCGTGTGGTGACCGCTCGGGTGATCCGTTCCGACGCCGACGTAGCAGGCGAGCCCGCCCCGGTCCTGGACCGCCTGCATCAGGAAGGTCGCGTCCTCGGACCCGCCCAGCTCCGCGGTGTCGACGACGGCCGTGACGCCGTCGACGTCGGCCGACACCGCTCCGACGATATCGGCGAGCTCGTCGTCGCTCGTCGCGCTGGGTGCTTCCCCGAGGAGGTCGATATCGACGGAACAGTCGTGCATCTCGGCGGCCGAGCGAAGCACGCGATTCGCGTGCTCGTCCATGTAGTCGGCGAGCTCCGTCGTCGCACCTCGGAGCTCGCCCTCGATGAACGACTCCTCCGGGATGATGTTCGTCGCCGTGCCGCCACCGACGAGCCCGGCGTTCACCCGCGTCGGGCCGTCGGCGTGGCGGGGGATGGCATAGAGGTTCCCTATCGCCGTCGCCATCGCCTGTACCGCGTTCCGACCGTCCTCGGGGCGAGCGCCCGCGTGAGCTGGTTCGCCCTCGAACTCGGCGCGGAAGTGCCGAACCGCGAGGAAGCCGTCGACGCCGCAGACGACCTCGCCGGACGGGTGATCCAGACCGATGTGGACCGCGTAGAGGTAGTCGACGTCGTCGAGATGGCCGGAGTCGGCCATCGGCTTGCCGCCGGAGACCTGTTCCTCGCTGGGCTGGAAGAACACCTTGAGCGTGCCCGAGAAGTCGGAGTCGAGCACCGCGTCGATCGTTCCGAGGCCGATCGTCGCGTGGGCGTCGTGTCCGCAGGCGTGCATGTACCCCTCGTTGTCGGACCGGAACCCCTCCGAGACCGGGACGTGACCGCTGTCCTCGGTCTCCCGGATCGGCAAGGCGTCGATGTCGACGCGGAGCCCGACGACCGGGCCCGGTCCCCGCTCGACGACCGCGATGCAGCCGGTGTATCCCCCGGCCAACCGGTCGAGCACGTCGGCGTCCGCACCCGCGTCGCGGGCGCGGTCCAACCACTCGGAGAGGACGTCGTCGTCGGGGACGTTCAGCCGCTCCTCGCCCGCGAGCGCGTCGGGACCGACGTGCAGTTCGGCGAGGTCCCGGTCTCGGAGCGCGGCGACGATCCGTGCGGTGGTGTAGAACTCACACCAGGCGGGTTCGGGATGTCGGTGGAGATCTCGGCGGAACTCGCGGTATTTCTCGGAGTCGAGAACGCTCATATCGAACCGTGGCCCGGAGGCGATATAAAGGATCCAATCGCGACGTGGCTTTCTGGCGTATCCGTCGTCCGGAAACGCCGCGACTCCCGCGGAGCGTTCGCTCCCGCCGAACGGTTTTACCGGTCCCGCCCGTCGAGCGGGTATGGAACTCGCGCCAGCGGACGTCGACCGATACGTCGCCGCGTATCGGGCGGAGGAGCCGCTGTATCCGGTCGAACAGGAATCGATCGAGTCGCTTCCGGACGCGTTTCGAGCCGGCGAGTACGGGCCGAGAGACGCCGAGTGGGTCGTCCGCTGGTACTTCAGACGCGACCAGAGTGCGTACCCGCACGAGGAGCGCCGGGAGATCGAAGAGCGGTTCGCGGACGTCGACATGGGGAAGGTGAAAGCGGCGATCGCGGACGCGATCGAGGCGATCGATGGCTCCAGCGGCGACCCCGACGAACCCGCTGCTCACGAGGGCGCGCTGGCGGCGCTCACGCGCCTCCCGGCCGTCGACGTCCGTGTCGGATCGGCGTTTTTAACGTTTATTAATCCTGATATGTACGTTCCGATCGGTGCGCGAGAGTGGACCGCGGTGCGGCAGCTGACGTCGCTCGAGGGTCCGTATCCGGACGCGCCGTCGATCGAGGAATACGGTCGGTATCTCGCCGCCGTTCGAGACCTCCGTAACCGTCTCGATCGAGATACGAGGTCGATCTACATGACGATCTGGCGGTTCTGATCTCGCGTCGCCGCGATCGAGAAACCCGATACTGAAGGGGTGAACGCCGCCCCGTTGATCCCGTTTCTCGCGCCGTCTCAACGCCCATAATGTTTATGAACCAACAATATTGAATTATTAAATATAACTGTTATGTAAATAGACTTAATATAATGGTCGTTCATATTCATTACTGAACATATGATGGACGCAGTCGTTTTCAAGGGAGACTACGAGGTAGCGGTCGAGGAGGTAGAGGAACCGGAAATACAGCACCCGAACGACGTGGTCGTCGACATCACGACGTCGTGTATCTGCGGGTCGGACCTCCACATGTACGAGGGCCGGACCGCGGCGGAGCCGGGAATCGTGTTCGGCCACGAGAACATGGGGGTCATCTCGGAGGTCGGCGACGCCGTGTCCACGTTGGAGGAGGGCGACCGCGTGGTCATGCCGTTCAACGTGTCGTGTGGGTTCTGTCAGAACTGCGAGGAGGGGTACACGGGCTTCTGTACGAACGTGAACCCCGGGTTCGCCGGCGGGGCGTACGGATACGTCGCGATGGGACCGTATCCGGGCGGACAGGCGGAGAAGCTCCGCGTCCCGTACGCCGACAACAACGCACTCAAGCTCCCGGAGGGTCGCGAGCACGAGGACGCGTTCTCGCTGCTCGCGGACATCTTCCCGACCGGCTGGCACGGCACTCGACTGGCGAACCTCCAGCCCGGCGAGTCGATCGCGGTGTTCGGTGCCGGGCCGGTCGGACTGATGGCCGCGTACAGCGCCAAGCTCCAGGGCGCGTCTGAGATATACGTCGTCGACCAGGTTCCGAGTCGACTGGAGTTGGCCGAGGAGCACTGCGACGCCACCGCGATCGACTTCCGACAGGGGGACCCGGTCGAGCAGATCACCGACGCCCACGGCGGCGAGGTCGACAAGGGCGTCGACGCCGTCGGGTATCAGGCGACGGACCCCAAGGACGTCGACAGCGACACGGACGAGTTCGCGTACGACCCCGCAAAGGAGAACCCGGCAGTCGTTCTCAACCAGCTCATCCGCGTCGTCCGGCCGACCGGCAGGCTCGGGATTCCGGGGCTGTACGTCCCCGAGGACCCCGGTGCTCCCGACGAGATGTCCGCACAGGGTCGACTCGGCATCGACTTCGGCCTCCTCTTCGAGAAGGGGCAGTCGCTCGGGACCGGTCAGTGTAACGTGAAAGCGTACAACCGGTACCTGCGGGACATGATCATCGAGGGCCGCGCCGACCCGAGCTGGGTCGTCTCCCACCGGGTCGACCTCGAGGAGGCCCCCGAGATGTACGAGGCGTTTGACAAGCGCGAGGAGGGCGTCACGAAGGTCCTGCTCGAACCGTAGACGGCTCCGTCGGCTCCATCGACCCGCTTTTTCCCGCCCGCTACGCCCTCAGCCACGCTTTCGGGTGTTCGTCCCGAAGGTGCGACTGATACCGTTCGATGAGCGTCGGGTACGAGTCGGCCACCGCGTGCCAGCCGCAGTGCTCACAGCTCCGTTCGACCGCGTCGTCGCCGCTCGTGACGTAGCCGCCACGACGATACGTGACCATGGTGTTGCGTTGCAGCGGGAGCTCCGCTCGTGAAACGGTCGCGTCCCACACGGTTCTCCCTGTCGCTCGATTCGTTCTCGCGGTCCCGCCTCCCGTCCTCGTTCGGCTTGCTCGGCTTCGCTCGCCCGTCGCCGAAACCGGTATGTCGTCCGCCCGCGTGGCACGAGGTATGTGCAAGTACTGTAACTGGGCGTTCCACGACGGGTGGAGCGAACTGCTGAAGTACGACGACGTCTACCAGTCGGCCATCGCGGACGACACCGAGGCGACCCACGGGTTCCACGAGGAGTGGGACGAGCTACGGACCGAACTCGGCATCTGACCGCCGCTGTCCACGTCGCCCGCGGTCCGACCCGGCACGCCTCCGGTCCGTCCGCGGTCCGACCCGGCGCGCCTCCCGTTCGTCCGCGGTCCGACCCGGCACGCTTCCGGGCCGTCCGCGGTCCGCCCGCGTTCACACTGCGTATGCCATGAGCCACGACGCCGATGGCAAGTTTAAGGGGCGAGACTCTCCAAGCGGAGCCAATGAGTACCGAGGTGTCGCGCCGGAAGGCGTGGGTGATGGCCGCCCGGCCACAGACGCTTCCGGCGGCCGCCGCACCCGTGATCGTCGGGGTCGGACTCGCGGTGGGCGCGGGCGTGTTCGCCCCGCTCCCGGCGCTGGCGGCGCTCGTCGGGGCGGCGCTCATCCAGATCGGGACCAACTTCGCGAACGACTACTACGACGCGATACAGGGGGCCGACACCGACGATCGGGAGGGGTTCACTCGCGTCGTCGCCAGCGGCATCATCGAGCCCGCGGAGGTCAAACGCGCGATGTGGCTCACCTTCGCGGCCGCGATCGCCGTCGGGACCTACCTCGTCGCCGTCGGCGGCGTCCCGATCCTGGTCGTCGGACTCGCGTCCGTCGCCGCCGGGATCGCGTACACCGGCGGCCCGTACCCGTTGGGGTACCACGGACTGGGTGACCTGTTCGTGTTCGTCTTCTTCGGCGTGATCGCCGTGACCGGGACGTACTACGTGCAGGCGGCGGCGCTCGTCGGCGGGACGTTCCCGCTGTGGATCCCCGAGGGAACGGTTACGCTCGCGGCCCTGATCGCGAGCCTCCCTATCGCCGCGCTGTCGACGAACATCCTCGTCGTGAACAACGTCCGCGACCGCGAGGAGGACGCCGCAACGGGCAAGCGGACCCTCGCGGTCCGGTTCGGCTACCGGTTCTCCCGAGGCCAGTTTCTCGTCCTGCTCGCCGTCGCGTACCTCACCCCGTTCTGGTTCCTGTCGGCTGGCTACGGGATCGCGTCCCTGCTCCCGTTGGTGTCCCTCCCGCTCGCCGTCGGCGTGACGCGGACCGTGCTCTCGGAGACGTCCGGGGCGGCGCTCAACCCGGCGCTCGAATCGACCGGCAAACTGCTCGCGGCGTACGCGGTCGCGTTCGCCGTCGGCCTCGCCGTCTAGTCCGATGCGGATCGACCCGTTCTCGCTTCGACTGTCGAGCCCCCTCCGGACCGCTCGCGCCGAGATGCTGGACCGCGAGGGGTTCCTCGTGAGCGTGGACCCGACCGTCGACGACGTCGCGAGCGCGGGACTCGGTGAGGCGACGCCGCTTCCCGGCTGGACGGAGTCGCTCTCGGCGTGCGAGGACGCGCTGTGCGGGATCGGCGACGCCGGTCCGGACGCACTCGACGCGGTCGACGCCGACGCGACGCCCGCGGCGAGACACGGGCTCGCGCTCGCGCTCGCCGACGCCGACGCGCGGGACGCCGGGCTATCGGTCGCGGAACGACTCGCCGAGGACGCGGAACTCCCGTCGCCGGCCGCCTCGGTGCCGGTGAACGCGACCATCGGGGACGGCTCCGTCGACGCCGCGACCCGGGCGGCCGAGCGCGCGGTCGACGACGGCTACCGGTGTCTCAAGGTGAAGGTGGGCGCGCGCGGTCTCGACGCCGACGTCGAGCGTCTCCGGGCCGTCCGGCGGGCGGTCGGTCCCGCGGTCGAACTCCGTGCGGACGCCAACGGGTCGTGGAGCCGCTCGGTCGCTCGCCGCGCGCTCGATCGGTTCCGAGCCGTCGATCCCGCGTACGTCGAACAGCCGCTTCCCGCGGACGACCTCGACGGTCTCCGACGGCTGCGCGCGGACTCGCGGGTCCCCGTCGCCGTCGACGAGTCGTTGGCGGCGTACACGGTCGAGGAGGTGTTGAACGCGGACGCGACCGACGTGTTGATCGTGAAGCCGATGGCGCTCGGCGGCCCGGACGAGGCGTTGGCGGCGGCACGTCGCGCCCGAGCCGCGGGCGTCGAGCCGATCGTCACGACGACGGTCGACGGCGTGGTCGCGCGGGTCGGTGCCGTTCACGTCGCCGCCGCGATCCCGGACGTCGGTGCCTGCGGCCTCGCGACGGGCTCGCTGCTCGCGGCTGACCTCGCACCGGACCCCTGTCCGGTCGAGGCGGGGGAGATATCGGTGCCGACGGCCCCAGGACTCGCCGGGGACGCGTTCGACGGGCTCCGATGAGCGAACTCACTCGCCCTCGACGACCTCGACGCTGCCGACCATTCCGCTCGTCTGGTGGGGCGTACAGACGTACTCGTAGCGTCCGAGCTCGTCGAACGTGTACTCGAACGTGTGGCCGGCCTCGTCCGTCAGTTCGGACTCGAAGGCACCCTCGACCGCCTTCACGTCGTGACCGCCGCCCTGCCCGGTCCACTCCCACACGACCGTGGTCCCGACGGCGACCCGGACGTGTGCGGGATCGAACTCCAGTCCGTTCCCCGCCCCCACGGCGACGTCGACGGCGTCCCGCCCGATGAGGTCTATCGGGTCGGGGTCGTCGTCGTCGGAACAGCCGGCCAGCGCGACGACGGTGAGCGCTCCTGCGGACGCGACGAACTCGCGGCGCGTGCCTTCAACCATGTACTCGGTCGGTAGGTGATCCGTTACTTAAAAGGGTTCGACGGATTCCGCTCCGTGAGAACGATGTCCGGGACCGAGACGTGGGACCGAGACGCGGGACCGAGACGTGAGACCGAGACGTGGGACCGAGACGCGGGACCGAGACGTGGGACCGAGACGCGGGACCGAGACGTGGGACCGAGACGCGGGACCGAGACGTGGGACCGCGAACGTCCGACTAGACGTCGATGTGGTCCGCGATGTCGTCGCGAATGATCGTCGAACAGTAGCCGCATCGGACGCCGTCGGAGACGACGTCGAAGCGCGTCTCGATGGGCTCGTCGGCGTTCGTGATGCAGTTCCGGCTCGGACACGACAACACGCCGACGACCTGCTCGGGGCGCGTGACCCGGTTCTTCTCGGCGACCTCGAAGTCGCGGATGATGTTGATCGTCGCCTCGGGAGCGATGAGCGAGAGCACGTCGACCTCCGACTGCGAGAGCTCGCGTCCCTCGACTTTCACGACGTCCTTCCGGCCGAGTCGGTCGGAGGGGACGTTCATCCCGATGGAGACGCCGAGGCCCTCTGAGCCGTCGATCCCGAGGATGCCGAGGACGTTCAGCGCCTGTCCGCCCTCGACGTGGTCGATGACGGTGCCGTTGCGGATCTTCGAGACGCGGAGTTCGTGGTCGCTCATCGGTCTCCCTCCAGTAAAGTGTCCAAAAGCGCCATCCGGACGGGGACGCCGTTGTGTGCCTGCTCGAAGTAGCGGGCGTGGTCGGTGTCGTCGATGTCAGGTGCGATCTCGTCGACGCGCGGGAGCGGGTGCATCACCGTGAGGTCCTCTTTCCCGTCGTCGAGCGTCTCCGAATCGATCCGGTACTCGCCGGCGACGCGGTGGTACTCGTTCTCGTCCGGGAACCGCTCCTTCTGGATTCGGGTGACGTACAACACGTCGAGCTCCGGGAGCACCGCATCGAGATCCGTGTGCTCGCGGAGCTGTGCACCTGCCTCGTGAAGGTCGAACCGGACCGACCGCGGGAGTCGAAGCGACTCCGGACTGATGAAGTGCTGGCGGATGTCGAAGTTCGTGAGTGCGGACGCCAGTGAGTGGACCGTCCGCCCGTACTTCAGATCGCCCATGATTCCGACCGTGAGGTCGTCGAGCCCGTGGTTCTCTCGGATCGTGTGGAGGTCAAGCAACGTCTGAGAGGGGTGTTGGCCCGCGCCGTCGCCCGCGTTGACGACGGGGACGTCGACGAACTCCGCGGCCAGCGTCGCCGCGCCCTCGCTGGGGTGACGGAGGACGATGGCGTCGGCGTACCCCTCGATCACGCGGACGGTGTCGGCGAGCGACTCGCCTTTCTTCACCGACGACGACTCGACGCCGCCCATGTCGATCGTATCGGCACCGAGCCGCTTTGCGGCCGTGTCGAAGCTCATCTTCGTGCGCGTGCTCGGCTCGAAGAAACAGAGCGCGAGCACCGACCCCCGGTGTCGGTCCATGTAGGAGTCCGGGTCGGCGGCGACCTCGCGCGCCCGGTCGAGCACCGCCTCGATGTCATCCCGCGAGAGCTGTGTCGCGGTGATGAGGTGATCCTGACGCATCGTCGAAGAGAGGGAGCGGAGCGCTCTTGAATCCCTCGGCTCGCAGTCGAACGACGGTATGCAGGCCCGTGGATCCCGGCGTCCGAGACCTTTCGATATCCGCAACGATCGCGTCGTCGTGTCCGCATCGGCCCATCGCACGTCGTCGATCGGGCCCCGAGCGGGCCCCAAGAGGATCCCGAGCGGACCCCGATCTGACCTCGCTCTGACCTCGCTCTGACCTCGCCTGAAGGTCACACGGACTTCGGACGGCGATCGGCCGCACTTATAAGCGTCCGGCGCTGCAACGATGCGTATGTCCGAGTTCGATCCCGCGGATCTGCTGCCCAACGACCGCGTCGAACGGGCCGCCCTCGACGGCGACGTCACCCAACTGCACCGCGGTAACCGATACGGCGAGGCGGGAGACACGTTCGAGATCGACGGCGTGGTCTTCGAGTTGACCGACGTCACCGAGCGAACGCTCGGCGACATGACCGACGAGGACGCGCAACGGGAGGGGTCGCCGTCGCTGGACGCGTATAAACAGCGGATGGTGCAGGTCCACGGCGGGAACTTCGAGTGGGACGACGACGCGGACGTGGTCCGGCACCGCTTCGAGCGTTTATAAACGAGCGGTTCTGTTGAGAGCCATTCTCCAGGTGTATTTATCGGAAATATCTGGTCGCTGAAGAGTGCTTCTTGATCGATAGCGGGAGTGGGTGTACCAGATCGGTGGTCTGGTTGTTTATAAGTCGAATTTGGGTGTTGTTGGCGGGTGTTTATAACCGATCGAGGACTCTGCGATGAACGCCTGCAAAGCCCCAGCCGCTCGCTTATAAGCGGTCTTCCTCGGATCGACGGTAAACACCTGCAAAGCCCCAGCCGCGACGGCTCGCGCGCCTTGCTGCGCGCCTCGCTCAGTCGCTGTCGCTTCCTCGCTGCGGTGTCGCCGGCGGCTCTGCCGCCGGCTGCCCGTGGCGCGTAGCGCCACGCTGCTTGCTGCGGCGGGC